>CAZRNI010000024.1:0-5063 GCA_964601425.1 uncultured Eubacterium sp.
GATTTTTGACAAAGCCATGGAATACGGATTTACAACTGCACAGATCTACGCCGCAATTGCAGCAAGGATGAACACCCGCGTCCAGTCTACATCAATCACCACAGACGGAATGGATCTGACCATCACAATTGTGGATGAAACCGATCCGCTCACACGGGAAAACCTGCTGGATCTGGAGCTGACCGAGACAGATCTGTCCGCTGCAGCTGCAGGAAATGCCTCGTCCGGCGCAGGCGGCATGAGCGGCACATCCGGCAGTATGAGCACGGGAAGTACCAGCGGCATGGATGCTTCCGGAATGGCCGGCGCCCTGTCAGGCAATTCGTCTGCTTCCGGTGCATCTGATTCCGCATCCGCCGGGACATCCGGCGGCATGGATCTTTCCGCTTTGTTCGGAGGTTCCGATGACGAGGCATCCGGCAGCAGCGAAAACGCCGAAGCATCGTCTTCCGATGAAGAAAACGAAGAAGACAAAGTGCATCACCTCAGCGAATTTGCGACGGTCACTGAGACAGAATCTCTTTCTCAGATCAATCGCCAGAATCAGACCCGCTATCTGACTGTAACAGCCAACGCAGCAGAAGGCCAGAATGCAGCGCTGCTGACACGTCAGCTCACCGGAAAGCTGAATACCTTCCGCGCCGGTCTCCCAAACGGATACCGCGTAGAAATCACAGGACAGTCCGAGACCATCACAGACATGATTACACAGATGGCAAAATTGCTGGCACTTGGTATTCTGTTTATCTATCTCGTTATGGTGGCGCAGTTCCAGAGCCTCCTCTCGCCGTTTATCGTCCTCTTTACGGTGCCGCTGGCATTTACCGGCGGTATGATCGGACTGATGATCGCGCGCCAGCCGCTCTCCATGCTCTCCCTGATGGGATTCCTGATCCTCGTCGGAACCGTTGTCAATAACGGTATCGTATTTGTGGATTACGCAAATCAGCTGCGTATTGGCGGCATGCCGCGAAAAGACGCTCTGGTTGCAACAGGCATCACACGTATGCGTCCGATTATCATGACTGCACTGACCACAATCCTGGCTATGTCCCGCATGATCTTCGGAAAAGATATGGGAAGCCAGCTCGGCTCCGGAATGGCAATTGTCATCACCGGCGGCCTGTTATATGCTACTTTAATGACACTGTACATCATACCGGTTCTGTACGACATCTTCTTCCGGCGGCAGCCTATGCAGGTTGATACCGGAGACGATCTCGATGAAGTTCCTGATGATGCAGCGCATTTCCTCTCGCAAATGCGTAAAAAAAATGAGGCCTGACGGCCTCTTTTTTTCTCTGCAAATCCCGATTTACATCTCGATCTGCCCCACCTGTGCCAGATCCAGACGCAGCGTATATACCAGATCCACTTCTTTCACCGGTTTGAAACCGACTTTCCCGAAAACAAGCACTGCGTAATTATCCCGGCGTACGGTGGCCATAATCTCTTTATAGCCTGTGAGCGCAAGCGCATCCGTTATCGTCCTGACAAGTTCTGTTCCGATGCCGCAGTTTCTGTATTCCGGCTGCAGATAGACATACATCTCTGCCGGCTTGTCATCGGCGTCCAGATTCCATGCCCATGCGGCACCAATCTGTTTTCCCTCTGCTTCTGCTGTCACCCAGTACTCCGCCTGCTGCGCGTTAAGATCCGGAATCTGCGTATCTGTTTCCGCCCGGATGAACTGCAGCTGAGCGCGCGTTTCCTCTATCTTTCCTGCCGGAATCTGCTGAATTCTGTATTTCATGATTCTCCTGCCCTCTTTTATTATTTAACCCTTATAACTTCCGCTTCTGAAAATGCCTGCTCAGCAAAAAGCGTCCCGCTCCTGAAAATATCTGCTCAGCATCCCATTCTCTTCCAGAAATGTGTAGCAGGACAGAATTTCTTCACAAAGGAACGGTTTTGTCGTTTTCAAGTATTCCAGTTCTTCCGCTTCCGACTGAAATTTTCTGTCTGCCTTCATGATATTACAAAGAAATGTGTTGCGTGCATCACCAATTGACATTTCCTCAAGTTCTCTGATCTCCATAATTACTACTCCACCATTTCCATAAAATACATTCTCGATGCGTAATCCTGAAACCACCGCACACTTTCGTCATATCCGCTGCCGGCAAATCCCGGCTGAAGGGTGATCCCGGCATTCATCAAAACAGCTCCGCTGACCGTATGCATTTCCTGTTCGCCAGGCATCTTTTTAAGCCGGGCAATCGTGCGGTGCAGCGCAGAATTCTGCCTTACATGTATGGGCGTCTGTGTGTTAATCAGCGACCCGAATGACATCAGATCTACATCCTGCGGAACGTTGCAGAAGTGGTACTCTCTTTCAGGATCCAGTCCCGCTGCGCGAAAAACAGCATGCTGCGCGTTCGGTGTAACCATTTCCTGCTGCAAGTATCCGACCGCCCTGCTGCGGTCTTCTGACACCGTAATCCAGCTTCTGTGTGCAGAATGTGCAGATGACGCCTGTAAAGAGTTGCCGCTGACCCGGTAAAATCTTCCGAACTGAAAGACTTCACGCCATTTCTTATAGAGCAAAATCTGCTCCTGAATCTTCCTGAATTCCCGTTCCGGCAGATCTGCCAGATTGCACTCATAACCAAGTATCCCGAAGGCAGCCGTGTTAAAACGTGTTTCTATCGGTGTTTCGCGCAGCGTCTGATGATTCGGACTGTCGGAAACATGACAGCTGATGACAGACAGCGGATAACCATAGCTGTACCCCTCCTGAATCTTTGCACGGGTAAGCGGATCAGTATTATCACTTGCCCAGATCTGCGGAAAATAACAGAGTATGCCGAGATCAAACCGGCTGCCGCCGGCTGCACAGCCCTCAAATAAAATTTCCGGAAAGCGGTTTGTCAGTTCCTGCATAATCCGGTAAAGGCCGCAAACATATCGATGCGCAATCTCACCCTGCTGTTCCGGCGGAAACGCTTTCGAATAAACATCGGAAAAAATCCGGTTCATGTCCCATTTTACATAGGAGATATCCGCTGAATCGAATAAGCTTGTCATTTGTTCTGTCAGATATGCTGCGACAGCCGGATTTGCAAGATCCAGAATCCGCTGGTTTCTGCCTTCTGCCTGTACTCTTCCGGGGATTTCCATCACCCACTCCGGATGCGCGCGGTACAGATCACTCCTGACACTGACCATCTCAGGTTCGACCCAGATTCCGAAAGCCAGACCCGTCTTCCTGATCTTATCACTAAGTCCTTTCAGACCATCCGGCAATTTCTTTTTGTTGACGTTCCAGTCTCCCAGTGAAGTAGTGTCATCATCCCGATTGCCAAACCAGCCGTCATCCATGACACACAGCTCGACACCTGCTTCCTTTGCCTTTTTAGCCAGACGCAGCAGGTTTTTCTCATTGATATTGAAATAAACCGCCTCCCAGCTGTTCAGGACAACCGGACGGGCTTTTTTCTTCCATGTTCCCCGTACGATATGTTCCCGTACAAATCTATGCATGGATGTACTCATCCCGTTAAAACCGCTGCCGGAAACCGTCATAACGGCCTGCGGAGAATCAAAACAGGCACCGGCTTTGAGCTGCCACAAAAACCCCGAAGGATTAATCCCGGAAACAAATCGTGTTTTTCCAAAAGCGCTGACTTCCGCAGCTTCATAGTGATTGCCGCTGTAGATCAGATTGAATCCGTAACAGAGCCCGCTGTCTTCATTTGCGCCATCCGGGTAAAGCATCACAAACGGATTGACACGGTTTGAAGAGATCCCGCATACCGAAGAAACAACAAATTTTCCGGCATGCATCGGAACATCTGCCGGATTCATCTCACGTGCCCACGCCCCGTGAAAGCTGCGCATATTCAGGTCGTCCCGCGCAAAATCCAGCTGTGTACTCATAAGCCGCACAATCCGGACCGGCTTGCCGCTATCATTATACAGGCGGGCAAAACGGCAGATAACATCACATTCCGGGAATACATCATAGACCAGATCCAGCCGCAGGTTTTCTGCAGACTCCTGTAAGGTGAGAATCAGGCGCTCTGTATTGCCTGTTTCATCATACGCGTGCGGAAGGATCAGTCCTTCTGTACACGAATCTGTAATTGATTCTGCACAGTCACTGTCCGCTGCAGGCATTTTTCCGTGTTTCATACCGGCATACCTGAAATCAACTGTTCTGCTCCCGTCTGCAAAAACCAGCTCAATAAACGGCTCCCGGACATCTCCTTTTCCGCAGCCGGACATTTCCAGGCACAGATCTTCCGGGGTAACAGATAAGTGCTCCGGATCCAGCGAGATCAGATTGCCGGCCGGAAAAGAATGCCGTTCGTCCAGAGCCCGGATCAAATCATCCGGTTCTGAACTGCCTTCGAGTAAGGGGCCGTAATACAAATGCACCGGTAATCCGGTTTCGGTGATATAAAACCAGTAACTGGTATGGTCTGTCTCAAGCATGTACAGCCTGTTATGTACTTTGATCATCTATTATCCTTTCACCATCACCCGTCATTCCGTCTGATCCGGATTATCTCCCTTACCTGCCCTGTTTTCCGGCCTGCAGCTTTTTGATGATTTCCTCCATTCTGCTGTCATTCAGGCGGTAAAACTTCTTAAAAATAACCAGTGCCGCAATCAGGAGCACCGCGGACGGAACCGTCATGGCTACCCTTAGGCCTGTCAGCGTAGAAGCACTTTGCACGGCAGCATTCGGATCCAGCGCTACAAGATCGATGATAATACCTGCGATGAATACCGCAATACCGGCTGCAAGCTTAACTGTAAATGTCTGCATGGAGAAGATGACAGACTCTTCTCTTGTTCCGTTTTTCATTTCGCCATAATCAACAGAATCCGCAAGAAAAATCGTCAGCATAACTGTAAGGATACCGTAACCGGCATAAACCAGCACGCCGGGAATCATCAGAATCATCCAGCCTGTCGTCTTAAACAGTCCTGTGTTTGCAAATACCAGAAGAACAGCAAACCCGAGGATCTGAACCAGGATGGCATAAAGAAACAGCTGCAGTTTATCCACTTTTTTTCGGATTGCCGGAATCAGCATCATGGATACGACCTGTGCC
>CAZRNI010000024.1:5073-16814 GCA_964601425.1 uncultured Eubacterium sp.
AAAACAGCCGGCCACAAAAATATTATAGGCTCCGGTATTTCCCACATCGAACTGGAAGAAATACAGGATCAGATTCCCGACAATGTTGAGTGCCAGATAAACCAGAATCACGGCAATGACAGAAGTCATCGCCTGGTCATTGCGGAACAGAGACCGGAACATCTGCCCGACTCCTACTGTCTCCATTTTCTCCGCTTTCTTTTCGGGCACACACAAAACAAATACAACTTCCGATATGACAAATACAACTGCAATGATCAGTGCCCACCAGCGGAAACCGATCCTGTAATCAGCGATGACCGCACTGCCGCTCAGAACGGGAACAATTGCCATCGTCAGCACCATCGGAACAGCATCGCCGACGCCGGAACAGGATCTCGCAAATGCCGAGAGAGATTCACGCTCTGCTCCCGGATTGGTAATCGCCGGAATCATGGACCAGAAGGGAATATCCATCATTGTATAAGTGATACCCCATGCAATATAAATCAATGCCAGATAAATACGCAGTTTCCCGTCTGAAGCACCTGCCGGTGCAGCAAACAGGGCGTAAATGGTTACGGCATTTAAAACGGTTCCTGTCAAAATCCAGGGTCTGAACCGGCCGAAACGTGTTTTTGTCTTTGCGACAATGATTCCCATCAGCGGATCATTGAGCGCATCAAAAACACGGGCGCCCATCAGAACCGCGCCGATGAAAACACTGCTCATGCCAAGTACCACATTGTAATAATACAGGATATAGTTGGCGACCAGCATGTAAACCAGATCTTTTCCGAAAGCACCAAAACCAAACGCAAGCTTGTTATGTGTTTTCAATTCCATTCTTATTTTCCCCCATACTCTTCCTCTGTTTTAAGAAATCCTTCTGAAGAGAATCTTCCTTCTGGCAAACGCCTTCTTTTTCAACAGAGCAACGCACGTCTTGCAAATGCCGCCTCAACAACTTTATAAGCCCCATCATAGATGCCGGACTGCTTGTTTTTTATAATATTATCGCACAGCATCTCAAGAATCGAACGATCCGTATCGATCAGTTCAAGCATCTGCAGGGTATGCGGAATATCTTCGCACTCAATGGTTCCGTCGCCGATTTCCGCGGCGTGAATTGCCCCCCACTTTTCATGCCCTCCGATATGCTGAATAAAAAGCTTCGGAACCGGGTAAAAAGACAATTCACTTGGCTTAGTCACAATTACATCACAGCATCGCATCAACAGATTGGTTGCATACACGGCTTCAAAGATGTTTTCATGACAGAATACATGGATACCGTATAAATTCTCTTTTTCCAATGCCTGTTCACAAAACTTCCGTGTGCCGTTCCAATCATTAAAATATGTTTTAGACAGCTTATTTACCAGCGGGATTTTGCTCAGATAATCATCCCACACGCCGCGGTAATCACCGATATTAATAAACAATGCCGCCTTTTTCTCTTTCAGTTTCGGAAGCATTTTCTGCACAATTGCACCGAATATTTCCTTTTGCGCGCCTGCGCCGCCGATCGTAAGAAGATATCTCTTCGGAGCGCCTTTCTCTGCCCTGCTGACGCGGCCGGCACAATCTTTCTCAATATTGGATACCAGTTCATGATCGATGTAATGTCCTGTATAAAGCAGACTGTCAGACGGCATCGGCTTCAGGATGTCTTTGCCCCGCATGCCGTTCAGTGTGCGGTACCCAAAATATGCATTATATGTCTGTACGGTATGCAGTGCTCCTTCGGAGAGATGCAGTGCCATCGGCCAGTTGTCGGGAATTGCATTGACAACGGCTTTCATCCCGCCGTGCAGCGCAGCCTGTGCAGGCCACACATGTGTACCAACAAGCGGGATATCCTTTGGAATGTTTCGAAACACCGGCGCCATCAGCTCGGCATTTTTCTGATCCGAAGCATTATAACTGAGTTTGCGAAACCCCTCATAATTCAGCGGCTCCCAGACTGCCTTATTAAATGCCTTGCTTTTCTGCGAAATCCGTGACCCCATAGAGTACAGATCATTCTGGGCACTGGTCACCTTCGTACAGGTGGTATCCGGGTAACTGTTCAGATCCATCCAATACGGTGTATATCCTAACGCGTGCGCTGCAGAAGCGATCGCCATAGAAATACGGTAATGTCCAAATCCCATGCGGATGTTTCCGACGATGATACCCTTTTCCCGGTCAAACTGCAAAGCCTTCCGCTCTGTTTCCGATTCATTATTTACCGTCTCCGTCCGGGACTTGGGGACTGCCGCTCTGTCCGGCGAATCGCTTTTTGCGTCCGCATACACCGGCGCACCTATTACAACATCCTGCACGCCCATAACCGGTCCGATTACGGCATTTTCACGCAGAAAAACCGGATAGTCCTTCTCCGCATCATCTCCGAACTTCCGAATATATTTCTTCTTCGAAGCCTCCGCTTTCTGATAGTCCTGTTCGGATATTTCATTTCCGAAAATCATTTTTGCCCTGTCTGTCATAAGCACCCCCATACTTCATTGGATTGTATGCCGATGGATTTAAATGTACAGACTGTTTCGCGTCTGCCGTGACATCTAAGATCGAAACAGTGTGCTCAAAATCCCCCGTCCCAGACTCGCGCCAAGGTTTCCGCCAAGTGTCTGTCCTGTCTTTCCAAATTGCTTGCCAAATTGTTTGCCGACTTCCCTTCCAAGATTTCCCGCAACGGTATTTCCGACAGATTTCGCAGCTTTTGCTCTGGCGGCCGCGGCTTTTTCAGCCTCTTTTCGCGCACGTTCAGCCTCACGCTCTGCTTCTTTTTGCGCCTTCAGTGCTTCGCGTTCGGCTTCTTTCCGGATACGTTCTGCCTCACGCTCCATTTCCTTTTGTTCACGGATTCGCTCGCGCTCTGCCTCGCGAGCCTCTTTCTCCATCTGTTTTTCAAGTTCCGCACGCTGTTTTGCCAGCTGGGCATCCAGCTCCTGACGCTGCTTTTCCTGCTGCTCAGCAATTGCCTGCCGCTCGGCTTCCGCTTCTGCCTCAAGTCCGCGGCGCCGGAGAAATTCATAGGCCGAATCCGGATCATATGATTCCGCATACTTGCTGTACAGCAGACTTGCCTTGATGCACTGGTCGCGGTCCGCATCCGCAATCGCTCCCATCCGGCTCTCAGGCGGAAGAATCTTAGCCTTCTCGACAATTCCGGGAATGCCATCTGCTCCAAGGAAAGAGACCAGCGCCTCACCTGTACCCAGCTCACTTAACACCTCATATGCATTAAAGGCCGGATTGACGCGGAAAGAATCCGCTGCCGCCCTTACGCTCTTCTGTTCTGCCGGCGTATATGCACGCAGTGCATGCTGTACCTTGTTGCCCAGCTGTGCAAGTACACCGTCAGGGATATCCCGTGGATTCTGGGTGCAGAAATATACGCCGACACCTTTGGAACGGATTAATTTGACAACCTGCTCTATCTTTTCAAGCAGCGATTTGGAAGCATCTTTAAAGAGCAGATGTGCCTCATCAAAGAAAAATACCAGCTTCGGCTTTTCCAGATCGCCCACCTCCGGAAGTGTCTCAAAAAGTTCTGACAGCATCCATAACAGAAATGTAGCATACAGTTTTCCATTGTTGATCAGACTGTCACTTGCAAGTATATTCATCATGCCGCGCCCGTCTGCATCCACCGTCATCCAGTCGGATATTTTCAAGGCCGGCTCTCCGAAAAATATATCACCGCCGGCCATCTCCAGGGCGACGACCGCCCGCGTGATCGCACCGACAGAGGAACTGCTGATTCTGCCGTAGTCCGCAGCAAATTCTGCACTGTTTTCATTGACATAGTTCAGGATCGCCTTCAGATCCTTTGTGTCAACAAGCAGCAGATTCTGATCATCTGCAATCTTGAAAATAATATTCAGAATATCCGTCTGCAGATCATTCAGATCCAGCACACGGGCAAGCAGAAGCGGTCCGATCTCTGTAATGGTGGTCCGCAGCTGAATGCCGCGTATCCCGTAAATATCCCAGAACGTCACCGGATACTTACGGTATGCAAATCCCGTCTCTGCAAGACCAAACCGGGCAATGCGCTTCTGCATATCCTCACTGTCTGTCCCCGGTGCGGCCATGCCTGCAAGATCTCCTTTGACATCCGCCATGAAAACCGGCACACCCATTGCGCTGAAGGATTCCGCAAGAACCTTCAGTGTAACCGTTTTGCCGGTTCCGGTTGCACCTGCGATCAGGCCGTGACGGTTTGCCATTTTGGGCAAAATTGACAGATGTTCCCCAGCTTCTGTGTTCGCGATCCAGAATTGATTGTCGTAATACATAGAATCCCTCCGTCCTGTGGCTTATCTATATTTGGGGGGCACCGTTTTTGCCTGTGCCCTGGTTTTCTGCCGCACGGTACTTGTTTTATTATGATCCGTTTTTCCCCGCTTTCCTGCTTTTTGCCGCCCCGGCTGCGGTGAACCGGCCTTCCGGTTCTTCCCGGAATCATATCTCGGAGGCCGCGGCGGGATCAGACATTCCCTTCCATAGCCGATCAGATCCGTACGCCCGGTACGGTGGAGTGCCTCCTTCACCAGTTTATAATTTTCCGGTTTCCTGTATTGAATCAGGGCCCGCTGCATTGCTTTTTCATGCGGGTCTGTCGCCACATATACAGGTTCCATTGTCATGGGATCCAGTCCCGTATAGTACATGCAGGTTGAAACAGTTCCCGGCGTCGGATAGAAATCCTGCACCTGTTCCGGCGTGCTTTGAATCCGGTTCAGATACTCCGCCAGTGCGACTGCATCCGCCAGCTGACTGCCCGGATGCGACGACATCAGGTACGGGACAAGATACTGCTCTTTTCCTGTTTTTTCATTGATCCGCTCAAATTCTTTTACAAACGCATCATATACCTTTACCGACGGTTTCCCCATATACCGGAGTACCCGTTCTGAAATATGCTCCGGCGCGACACGAAGCTGCCCGCTGATATGATACCTGCACAGTTCTCTGAAAAAAGATCTGTCCGGATCCGCCATCAGATAATCAAATCGAATACCCGACCGCACAAATACCTGCTTGACACCCGGAAGGCTGCGCAGCCGCCTGAGCAGCTGCAGATAGGACTTATGCGTGACCTCCAGATTTTTACAGGGTTTGGGAAACAGACATGCTTTATCCGGGCATGCGCCCTTCGTCAGCTGCTTTTTGCAGGCCGGCTGCGTAAACTGTGCCGTCGGTCCGCCGACATCGTGGATATATCCCTTAAAATCCGGCAGCTGCGTCAGCATATTTGCCTCCCGCAAAACGGACGCATGGCTGCGCGCCTGTACAATCCTGCCTTCATGAAAGGTCAGCGCACAGAAATTGCATCCGCCGAAGCATCCCCTGTTTGCCGTTAAACTGAAGCGGATCTCTTTCAGTGCCGGAATGCCGCCGTCTTTCTCATAGGAAGGATGATATGTATAAGTATACGCTCTGTCATAGACATCGTCCAGTTCCTGCGTTGTCAACGGAGGCGCAGGCGGATTCTGTACGACATAGGTGGCGCCGCCGTATGTCTCATACAGAGGCTTCGCCGCAAAGGGATCCGTATTCCGGTACTGGATCCGGATGCTCTCGGCATAGTTCTTCTTGTATTGCGGAATTTGCTTCTGCTTTCCGGTAACCCGCCCGCCGGAATCAGGATGTAAGGCATCGTCCGGCAGCTTCTCCTGATCCGGCAACGTTTTCCCTTGTTCCGGCAGCAATGATTCATAATCCGGCAGACGCACCGCATCCTTCAAAAGCGATTTATCTCTTGTCTTGAATACCGTTCCCGGGATAAATGTGATGTCCCGGACGGCAATGCCGGCATCCAGTGCCTCCGCAATTGCAAGAATACTCTTTTCACCCATTCCATAGGAAATCAGATCCGCGCCCGATTCCAGCAAAATCGACCGCCTGACACTGTCAGACCAGTAATCGTAGTGCGCAAGCCGCCGCAGACTTGCTTCGATCCCGCCGATGATCAGCGGTGTTTTCTTATACTGCCGCCGGATCAGATTACAGTATACTGTTACGGCCCTGTCCGGGCGGCATCCTGTCTTTCCTCCCGGGCTGTAGGCATCTGTACCCCGCCGTTTCTTTGCGACCGTGTAGTGATTCACCATAGAGTCCATATTGCCTGAAGAAACCAGAAATGCCAGCCGCGGCTCCCCCAGACGCATAATGCTCTCAGGGTCCTTCCAGTCCGGCTGGCAGATCATGCCGACAGAGAATCCGTGCGCCACGAGCATTCTTGTAATAATAGCCGCGCCGAAACTCGGATGATCCACGTAGGCATCTCCTGAAACGTATACGAAATCAAGCTGCCGGAATCCGGCAGCTTGCATCTCTTCTCTGTTAACAGGTAAAAATGAATTATTCATGAATCTAAATCTTATTCCAGTGTGAGATTTGCCCAGTGATCGTGCGCAATGATTCCGATGTAGGTTTTTCCGCGGTTGATCTTTATCTCATTTCCGTCTTTATCATAATACTTGGTGATGCCTGTTTCACCTTCTTTTTTCCAGGTGATCTTAATCGCATGGCCGTTTGTAATATAATAACCTTCGCTGGAATTATTGCACATATCAAACCACATATATCACGCATCATCATACAGAATGTAGCTGACATGCTGCAGAATAACGTTTTTAAACGTCAGTTGCTCGCCGTCTTCTCCGTCCACATGCGGCTTTCCGTAGCAATAGAAATCATAGGTTCCGGTACTTTCATTATATTCCAGACGGGATCCGGTGTGCTCGTAAGGAATGCCGATGCTGGTTGCATTTTTTACCTTCTTGTAATCGGTCAGATCTGTCTCTGTCCCATACGGCACAAACTGGAAATGAGATTCCCGCTCCGGCTTGTACTCATTGTAGGTCGTGCTGATGTTTGCAGCCGCCATTCTGGACTCGAGCTCACCCTTGGTAATATACTCTGTAAATTCTCTCGGTTTTCCGTTATTGATGCGGGCAAAACCGCCGGAGAGATGATCACAGTAATCCTGCTCAACCCACTTGTTCAGGTAATGCGGGCCGCCGTCATGCACAAGAACTGCATTCCACTCTGCTGCAAGCCATACATTTGTTGTACGTGCGCTTCGGATACTTCCCATCTGCTGAATGTTCTGCCAGTCTTTTCTGACACACATCAGACGTGTAATATATCCGTTTTTCTGGCTGTTCATCACTTCGTAGACAACATCACATTCAGCAATGCCGAAATGATCATATGCTGTCGTCTCGTTGTCAACCTGTACAGCTACCGGTCGCTGGTCCTTCATTTCCAGCGGAATCGGCTCGCCTGTCAGCTCGCTGAAATACATCCCTTCCGGCGGAACCGACTCCGGCTCAGGTTCCGGCGTAGCCTCGGGTGTTTCCGTTGCAACGGGCGTCTCTTCCGGCGTCGGCTCCAGCTCAGGTGCCGGTGTCGGTTCCGCCTCGGAGACCGCGCTGACGTTTTCAAGTGCATCAACAACCTCCTGCTGTCCGCAGCCTGCCAGTGATCCGGCAGCCAATGCGACAGTCAGTGCAGCACAAAACAAACGTTTCAGATGTTTCGCTTTCATATTTTACTCCCCTTATGTTCGATATTTCTGTAAACGCAGATTCAAGTACATTGTACTCGATAACATTTAAAAAATCAACCGACCGTTGACAATGTGTTCCGCATTCTGTAGAATTAATATGCAAAAAAATGTTGACGCGTCAACATCATCCGAAGTTTCAGGCATCCATTAATAACACCTGAGGATGATCTAGATGTGCAACTTCTTTGAAAGGAGCACACTGTTTATGAAACAATATTTAATTTTCACGGATTCTGCATGCGACATGCCGCAGCATCTCTATGATGAATACGATGTCCGGATTATTCCGATGGAATATACACTGAACGGAGAACAAATCGAATTCCACACAGAGGCAGCTGACAGAGATCAGTATTGCGATACCCTGTATGCGGCACTTCGTGAGGGGGCTGATATTCACACTTCGCAGATCACCCCTTACAACTATATCGAAGCATGGAAGCCGGAGCTGGAAGCCGGCAGCGATATTCTTTATCTGGCATTTTCATCCGGTCTCTCTGCCACATACGAAAATGCCTGCAATGCAGCCGCTCAGCTGGCGGATGACTATCCGGACCGTAAAATTGTTGTGGTTGATACCCTCGCAGGAACCAGCGGGCAGGGTATCTTTGTTCATGCTGCCCTGCTCAACCGGGCAAACGGCATGACAATTGAAGAAAACGAAGCCTGGCTTATCGAAAAACGTCCTTACCTCTGCCACCGCTTTATGGTCGGTGATCTGAATTATCTGCACAAGGGCGGACGCGTCTCTGCTGCTGTCGCAATCGTCGGATCGGTGTTGAACATCAAACCGCTGTTAATCATTGATGACGAGGGTAAATTGCAGGTCGTCGCAAAAGCACGCGGACAGAAGCCTGCCCTGAAGCGTCTGATTCAGAGCTATAAACATGAGATGGGTGTCCCGGATGTTCCCAAACTTGTTTACATCGGACACACTTCTCTTTACGAGGATGCCAAGGCCCTGAAAAAGATGGTGGAAGAAGTGGTGGAAGAAGGAACCATCGTAGAGATTCAAAACATGTCTCCAATCATCGGAGCACATACCGGCCCGGCATTTTTCAGTATCTGCGGCTGGGGCTGGCACCGGGTTGAAGAAGCATAACTTTCGTGTTTTAAAGGCTGCCGCAAAAGCGGCAGCCTTTTATGCTTTTTCGTTCCGAACCTCCTGAAAACGATGGTTCAGGAAAATGATATGTGATACAGCGATAATCACACTGTGGAGCATACGGATTTCTTCCGGCGTCTTCTCATCCGGATCCTCCGGTTTTTCCCGCAGTCCGAAAAGAAACTGCAGCATTTCTTCCAGATCGTCACAAAAAATATCGTAAGCACGTTCGACAGAGTATCCTTCTTTCTGCAGTCCAAACAACAAAACGATATTATCCATCGAAAGCACCTGCTTTGCAATTACGATAAAGAACAGTCTGGCGATCTGCTCCTCAGAATACTGTTTCCGCACCGGCCGTTCGATATAACGCTTCTTTACATAGTTGCTTACCATCGAAGATGTAATTTCTACACAGCCAAGCGGTGCGAGACATTCATTGATATATTTTACAGTCTGTTCCAGATAAAGTCCAACCTTCGGGATCTCATGATATCTGGGCATTTTAAAGGTCGTAATATCCATGGGCGGCACCTGTATGCTTCTGTTCCATTCTTTCTCAGATTCTTCATGATTATATTACAGTTTTACAATATTTTCAATGCGGTTTTTGAAAAACTCTTGACAGACTTATTCAAAACGAGTACGATGTCTTTAAGGATCAGTTTTTTAAAAACCGCTGAACAGCACCTTTGAAACTTTTATATAAAAATCTGATATTATAAAGGAGACCGTTCTAATGGACTTTCGTATTGTCTCAGACTCATCGTCTAATATTTTGCAGTCGGATGATCCGTTTTATGCATCCGTAGCCATGCATATTATTATTGATGACCACGACTGGGCAGATGAAACGGGTAATGATGTTGACCGCATGACAGAAGCGCTTTACACCACAACGCAAAAATCCTCCACTTCATGTCCGGGAACCGGTCAGTGGCTGGATGCTTTCAAAGATGCAGATCATGTATTCTGCATTACCATCACCCACACCCTCTCCGGCAGTTACGAGAGTGCTATGGCGGCAAAGCAGATGTACGAGGAACAATATCCGGACCGTCATGTATACGTGATTGACTCACTTGCGACCGGGCCTCGCATGATTCTGCTGATTGATTATCTGAAGCGGCTGCTCCTGCTCGGCACGGACCCGGAAGAAGCTTATGAGAAAACGATTCTGTACCGCAACTCGACCGATCTTTTGTTTATCATGGAATCTGTACAGAATTTCGTCAACAACGGACGCATGAATGCGATTCTGGCAAAAACAATCGGAATCCTCGGCATGCGTTTTATCGGTACCGCAAGCGAAGAAGGCAAACTTAAGATGCTTTCTAAAACACGCGGTACAAAAAAAGCACTGCAGTATACTGTTTCCTATCTGGAAAAATGTCAGTACAGCGGCGGCCGGATTATCATCGCGCATCATCAGAATCCATCCGCTGCGAGTGCGCTCAAATCCATGTTTCTTGAAAAATTCGGCGATGTCCCGGTTGAAATTCAGAAAACTACTGCTCTTTGCAGCTATTATGCAGAGCGCGGCGGCCTGCTGATCGGATTTGAAAAGCCTGCCGCACAGCAGCCTGAAGCCGCAGGCGTGAAGAGCACTGTCAAGTCGCTGGCAAAAACCGTTGGCAATCTGATTCCCGATTCTCTGAAAACAGCACACGAAAACGGAGACCGCTGAGGTCTCCGTTTTATTTCATCATGCAATCCTGATTTAATCTGGCGCCACATCTTTCTTCAGCTCATATGGCGTGGCTGTGTTGTCTTTGCGTTTCATCTTATCATAGCGCCTTGTCATAAGCGGCTCCCATACGTAGTAAAGGAGCTTCCCGTCCAGATCGAAGTAAAAGACAAGGAACAGGAGTCCGTAAAAAAGGGCCGCGAGACGGAATAGTTTCAGAATTATTTTTTTCATAGTTCAATGTCTCCATTTTAGTTTGTTCATAATCCACAGAAATCGGAGTCGCGCGCGCACCATCTGTTGCAATACCACGAATTGCTCCGTGCTTCGCACTCCCACAATTCTCCCGGCATTCGGACTTCCATTCTGCTTCGCAGCTCTTCGTCCTCATGCCGGAGCGGGTCAATGCCCCTGTCCCCACCTGCAGATCAGGTCTGCGGTGCTGCCAGAACCCTTGACCCTGGTATTGCAAGTTACCAGCTCGCATCATCCTCAAAGTCAACCAGTGTCGGATCGAGCGGCTCTTCGCGCATGACGGTTGTCATGTATTCGTTGATGATGCCGCGGATCTCCTTGCGCGATACGGTCCGCTTATCCGGCAGTGCATGCGGGATCCAGATTGCATGTATGTTGCGTCTGCGGAATTCATCCTCGAAGACGCCGTGAATACCCTGCATGCCCTTGCACTGAATCTGGTCGTACATGATGACCATATCGCAGTTGAACCGCTCCATGTAGTCCCACAGCGACAGGATATGCTCATGTCCGCCGACTGCCATGGCACGCATCGGTGCCTTCTCGTTGTACCACGCCAGATCCTCCAGCGCATGCTCATAGGTGTCTGTCCGGATGTACTGGTCAAACATCAGGGAATCCATGTTGATAACACAGTTGATTCCCCAGCAGTTGTATGCCCAGGTACACCAGTTGGAGTAAAACAGTGGCGCACAGCTCCATGCGATGGCACGGTGGCGTGTCTTCGGCAGACAGTTAATCTTGTTCTTCACGGTCTTGTTCATCAGTCTGCGGACGCGGTCATCGGTCTCATGCCAGATCGGCCGGTTGCCGTCCTGCGAGTAGTAGATGCGGTACAGGGCCTGCGCGACACCATTAATCGGATAATATGGCGTATTTGCCGCGACATCCCATTTTTCATGTTCAAACGCTGTCAGCTGGTTCTGCTGCTCTGCGTATTTCACAAACATATTCCAGTCGAATTTAACGCCGTACTGCTCTTCGATGAATTTCCAGCATTCTTCAATTTCCTTCTGACAGTGCTCCTGTACCAGCGGATCATCGTAACGCATGGGCTGCGGCATTGCAAAAAGCGGGCGGTTCAGGAACCAGTCCTGCAGAACAGATGTCTCGACAGAACCATCGCA
>CAZRNI010000025.1:0-8506 GCA_964601425.1 uncultured Eubacterium sp.
CCGTATCTGTGAGCTGACCGGCAAGGATGTCGTGCGGCATCCGCTCGTACAGAAAATCGTCGAGGCATACGAGACGTATGAAAAGAAGAGTGCACGCACAAAAGAGCGCACCGCGCGCAGAAAACGGAGTTAAAGCCAAATGGAATTATATCTGGAAGATCTGCAGAAACAGCAGCTGCCCTTTGATCCGCAGACAATTGCTGAATCTGTAGCTGCATGTGCCCTTGAACAGGAAAACTGTCCTTATGAAGCGGAGATATCCTTATCTCTTGTAGATGATGATGCAATCCGTGTACTGAACCGGACGCACAGAGACATAGACCGCGCGACTGACGTTCTTTCATTTCCGCTGGTTCCGTTTACATCACCTGCATCCTATGATTTTCTCGAAGAGACAGATGAATGCTTTGATCCGGACACCGGAATGCTTGTGCTCGGAGATATTGTGATTTCTGTCCAGCATGTTTTTGCCCAGGCAGATGCATATGGTCATTCAGTCCTGCGTGAGTTTGCATTTCTTACAGCGCACAGTATGCTCCATCTTCTGGGATATGATCACATGACGCCGGAAGAAGCTTCTGTTATGGAAGCCAAACAGGAACAAATACTAAAGACACTCTCAATCGGAAGAGATAATAAGGAAACAGATTAAGGAAACAGATTTATGAACACAATGTCAAAAGAGGAACTCAGAAAGCTGATGAAAGAAAGGCGCGGGCAGGCCGCACCCTCAGATCTCGCGCGCGACAGCGAAATCATATTCCGGAAAATCAGAGAGATGAATGTATATCTGATTGCATCCTCCATCTATTGCTACGTAGATATGGCAAATGAGGTGCAGACGAAAACATTTCTCGCGCAGGCGATTGCAGAAGGCAAGCAGGTCGCCGTACCGCGCGTTGAGGACGATGGCATGCATTTCTATTATATCGATTCACTGCGTCAGATCGTCACAAACAGTCAGGGGATTCCGGAGCCGAAACCAAATACCGAGCGCGCCGATTCTGCAAACGCGCTGGTTATTGTCCCCGGACTGGCTTTCGACACCAGCTGTGCGAGAATCGGATACGGTAAGGGCTGCTATGATCGTTTTCTGCGGGAAGAACACACGCATATGACGGTTGCCGTTGCTTTTGATTTTCAGGTGTTCGATGCGGTTCCGCAGGAAGCAGATGATGTACGTCCAATGTGGCTGATTACAGAATCCAGACGATTCAGGAGAGATGAAAATATATGCTTATGACAGATCCTGTTCCGGTTTCTGAACCGGCAAGACAATTTCATTATATGGAAGTTGCCAGAAATCTGGTTCGGCAAAAGGCAGAGGAGGCAGGACGCCCCCTCTCTTTCTTCGTGCAGACATTCGGCTGCCAGATGAATGCAAGAGATTCCGAGAAACTGCGGGGGATTCTGCAGCACATCGGTTTTGTACCTGGTGCAGATGAAACGGCCGATTTTGTGCTTTATAATACCTGTACCGTACGCGAAAACGCCAACCAGAAGGTGTATGGAAGACTCGGTTATCTGCAGACGCTTAAGAAGAAAAATCCTTCTATGATGATTGCACTCTGCGGATGTATGATGCAGGAGCCGGAGGTACTGCAGACGCTTCGTGATAAATATACTTTTGTAGATCTTGTATTCGGAACGCATAATATATTTAAACTGGCAGAACTGATTGTACGCGCACTGGATCAGGATGAGATGTTGATTGATGTCTGGAAAGATACCGATCAGATCGTAGAAGATCTGCCGGTCGACCGGAAGTATTCATTTAAATCCGGCGTCAATATCATGTTCGGATGCAACAATTTCTGTTCTTATTGTATTGTTCCTTATGTGCGGGGACGGGAGCGGAGCCGTATGCCGCGCGATATTATCAGGGAAATCGAATCACTGGTCTCTGACGGCGTGCGGGAAGTTATGCTGCTCGGGCAGAATGTGAATTCCTATGGAAAAACACTGGATCCGGGCGTTTCCTTTGCTGAGCTGCTGGAGACAGTTTCCGGAATCCCGGGTCTTGACAGGATCCGTTTTATGACATCGCATCCAAAGGATCTGTCCGATGAACTGATCCGCGTCATGGCTGCACATCCTAATATCTGCCGCCATCTGCATCTGCCGCTGCAGTCCGGCAGCAGTGAGATTCTGCGGCGTATGAACCGACGCTATACGAAAGAACAATATCTTCAGCTGACGGATCGGATTCGATCGGCGATCCCTGATATTTCTCTTACTACTGATATCATTGTCGGATTTCCGGGTGAAACAGAAGAAGACTTTCTTGAAACGCTAGACGTAGTCCGGCGCGTCCGCTATGACAGTGCATTTACTTTTATCTATTCAAAAAGAACAGGAACACCTGCCGCAGTCATGGAAAACCAGATTCCTGACGAAATTATCAAGGACCGCTTCGGAAGACTTCTCACAGAAGTTCAGGAAATCGGACGTGAGCAGACTGCCCGCTTTACAGGACGAACCATGCCTGTTCTCGTTGAACAGCAAAATGAACAGGATGCCTCTCTGGTAACCGGCCGTCTGGATACCAATGCCGTCGTCCATTTTCCGGGAGATTCCTCCCTGATCGGACAGATCGTCGACGTTCATCTCGATACCTGCCGGGGGTTCTATTATCTCGGGACGATGCTTCCTCATTCGCAAGATATGAACTTATTATAAAAAAAGGAGAATCTACACGTGTCACTATCCCCCATGATGCAGCACTACCTGCAGACAAAAGAAGCATATCCAGACTGCATTCTTTTTTATCGTCTCGGTGATTTTTACGAGATGTTTTTTGAGGATGCAAAGACGACTGCACGTGAGCTGGAGCTGACGCTGACCGGGAAGCAGTGCGGATTACCGGAACGCGCACCGATGTGCGGCGTTCCCTATCATGCCGCGGATACATATCTGGCGCGTCTCGTAGAAAAAGGCTATAAGGTGGCGATCTGCGAGCAGGTAGAAGATCCCAAGCTTGCAAAGGGCATGGTAAAGCGGGAGGTTGTACGTGTTGTTACGCCCGGCACCATGCTGAATGCAGAGGGCCTTGACGAAGCACGACATAATTATATTATGTGCATCGTTTCCATGGCCGATGTTTACGGACTTGCGGTTGCAGATATCTCTACGGGAACCTGTCTGGTATCTGAAATTGCGGACCGGGCTGCGCTGTCTGATGAAATACTGAAATTTATGCCTTCCGAAATTCTCTGTAATCAGTCGCTGTTTGTATCCGGCATAGATATAGATGATTTGAAGAACCGGCTGCATATTACATTTTCAACACCGGATGAGTGGTATTTCGATCAGGATGCCTGTGAGAAAATATTAAAAAAACATTTCCATGTCGGTACCCTGAAGGGGCTGGGGATTACTGATTTTCCTTATGGCGTCATTGCAGCAGGATCCCTGTTTACCTATCTGTACGAGACGCAAAAGTCCGATATGCGGCAAATCACAGAGATCACGCCGTATTACGCTGACCGGTTTATGCTGCTTGACTCCGCGACGCGCCGCAATCTTGAACTGACTGAAACACTTCGTGAGAAACAAAAACGCGGATCACTTCTCTGGGTTCTGGATAAAACGAAAACGGCAATGGGTGCGCGTCTGCTCAGAACGTGGGTTGAGCAGCCCCTGGTGGATCAGGCAGAAATTGAGCGGCGCCACGCAGCGGTTGAAGCATTTTGCGGCGCCCCGATGTACCGGGATGAGATCCGGGAGTATTTACAGCCGGTATATGATCTGGAACGTCTGATCAGCAGAATTGTGTATCAGTCTGCCAATCCGCGCGATCTCGTTGCATTTCGCGGATCACTTGAAATGCTTCCGCATATCCGTGCCGTTCTGGAACAGTTTTCGGATCCGCTTCTGGAAGAACTGCTTCAGGATCTGGATCCGCTCGAAGAGCTCTGTCAGCTGGTCCAGGATGCAATTGTAGATGAACCTCCGCTTGCCATGAAAGAGGGAGGCATCATTCGAGACGGCTACAATGAGATGGTAGACCAATACCGCCGCGCCGGAAGAGAAGGGAAGCAGTGGATGGCCGACCTCGAAGAAGCCGAACGGGAACGAACAGGCATCCGTACGCTCAGGATCCGTTTTAATAAAGTCTTCGGATACTGTATTGAAATCACAAATTCTTTTAAAGACAGAGTTCCCGAAGAATATGTACGGCGTCAGACGCTCACGAACGCAGAGCGCTATACCATGCCAAAACTCAAAGAAATGGAAGAAAACATTCTAGGCGCGGAAGAGCGGCTCGGCGGTCTGGAATATGAATTGTTTTCGGATATACGGAACCGGATCGCAGATGAAGTAGTCCGGATTCAGAAAACAGCCGCTGCCACAGCTGCTCTGGATGTGCTTGCATCTTTTTCTTATGTCGCAGAACGTAATCAATATGTGCGTCCTGAAATGCGCGCCGACGGACTGCTGGAAATCAGAGAAGGAAGACATCCCGTCGTAGAACAGATGCTTTCTGATGATTTATTTATTCCAAACGATACCGTCCTGGACACAAAAGATCGGCGTGTCGCAATTATCACAGGACCAAATATGGCCGTCAAATCAACTTATATGCGGCAATGCGCACTGATAGTTCTGATGGCGCAAATCGGTTCTTTTGTACCGGCGGCATCAGCAAAAATAGGTGTGGCAGACCGGATTTTCACAAGAGTCGGCGCTTCAGATGACCTTGCGAGCGGAAAGAGCACGTTTATGGTCGAAATGAATGAAGTTGCAAACATTCTTCGCAATGCAACCTCTGACAGCCTCCTGATTCTGGATGAAATCGGACGCGGCACCAGTACCTTTGACGGTCTTTCCATTGCATGGGCCGTTGTCGAATATGTAGCGGATGTAAAAAAAATCGGTGCCCGCACGCTGTTTGCCACCCATTATCATGAACTGACCGAACTGGAGGGGGCAATTCCCGGCGTACAAAACTACTGTATTGCAGTCAAAGAGCGGGGGGATGATATTATTTTTCTCCGCAAAATCGTACGCGGCGGTGCGGACCGGAGTTACGGTATTCAGGTGGCACGTCTCGCCGGTGTTCCTAATGATGTGCTTGCGCGCGCAGAGGTCATTTCCGAACAGCTGCAGGCGAGTGATATTATTCGTCCGGAAAAGGCAATCCAGCCGGAAACAGCCGGCATTCAATTATCCTTATTTGATACAGTAAAACAAACCGGCGGTGCTTCAGAGCATAAAAGAACCAGAAAGGAACGTGCACAGGATAAAGTGCTGGACCGGCTGAAAGAAGCTGATTTGATGCGGATGACGCCGATCGAAGCGCTGAATCTTCTGTATCAGATGCAGAATGAGATCCTTTGAATGTATTTCGTTCATTCTAAAAAGGTGTGTAAATGAAAAAAATACAGATTCTCGATAAGAATACAATTGACCAGATTGCAGCCGGCGAGGTGGTAGAGCGTCCGGCTTCGGTGGTGAAGGAGCTGGTAGAAAATGCAATTGACGCTGCTGCCAATGCGATTACCATCGAAATCCGGGACGGCGGTGCCTCTCTTATCCGCATTACGGATAATGGTTCCGGTATTCCGGCGGATCAGGTTTGTCTTGCTTTTACACGGCATGCAACCAGTAAGATCCGGAAGCTGGATGATCTTGTGCAGATTGAATCACTCGGATTTCGTGGCGAGGCACTGGCAAGTATTGCGTCTGTTTCCCGGGTGGAACTGATTACCCGCACGCCCGAATCCCTCACCGGCGTCCGGTTCTGTATTGCAGGCGGCGAAGAAACCGAATGGGAAGAGATTGGGGCGCCGCATGGAACAACTTTTCTGGTACGGAATCTGTTTTATAATACGCCGGCACGCGCCAAATTTCTAAAGTCATCCGCTGCTGAGGGGAACCGTGTCGTTGCAGTAACGGAGGAGCTTGCACTGTCGCACCCGGATATTTCTTTCAAATTACTGATGAATGGTAAAACGCGTTTGTTTACGACAGGAAACGGAAATCTCAAAGAGATTGTTTATCAAATATACGGCCGTGACATGGCGAAGCAGCTGATTCCGGTTGAGGATGTTTCCGAACGCATGAAGATCACAGGCTTTCTGGGCAATCCTGAAATTGCACGCGGCAACCGGAACTTTGAAAACTATTTTGTCAACGGACGCTTTGTGAAAAGTAATCTGATCGCACGGGCCATTGAAGATGGTTATCACGGATTTATGATGCAGCACCGGTATCCGTTTACGCTGCTGTATCTGGAGATCAATCCGGAACTTGTTGATGTAAATGTTCATCCGGCCAAAATGGAAGTGCGTATTTCCGATTCTGCAGAAATCAGCCGTCAGCTGACATTTGCGGTTCAAAATGCGCTTTTTACCAGAGAACGGATCCCGCAGATTTCTCTGGAGAAGGAGAGAAGCGGCAGCCTGCAGCAAAAAGCAAAGCCGCTTCCCGCAGAAACACCGGCACCGGAACCGTTTGAGCGTGCCAGACGCGCTGCAGAAGACTTGTTAAGAGCACCGGCATCTGCTCCCGTTAAAAACCTGCATCAGACAACACCGGCGGCTCCGGCAGCATCCGTTAGCAATCCGGATGTTCTCCGGGATGCACCATCCGGCTACGTGCGTAAGCCTGTGAAGCCGGAGCAGCCCAAAATATCTCAGGAAAAGCCGGAACAGACAGAACTTTTCCCGGAAAAACTACTTGAAAAATCAAGCAGGCCCATGCATCGAATGATCGGACAGATTTTTGCCACATACTGGCTGATTGAGTTTCAGGATGCATTATACATCGTGGATCAGCACGCTGCACATGAGAAAGTAATGTATGAGCGTTTGATGAAAGCCCACAGAGAAAAACAGATCCATTCACAGATGATTGCGCCGGCAAAGGTTTTGTCACTGACCGGCGCCGAGGCTTCTCTTTTGGAGCTGCATCTGGATACATTCCGCGCACTTGGTTTTATCATTGAACCATTTGGCGGCACGGATTACCGGATTACTGCCGTTCCGGATAATCTGTATGGCATCTCGGTCGATCAGTTGTTTACAGATGTACTGGACAGTCTCGGCGGCATGGCAAACCAACCGGAAAATCTGATTCTTGAAAAACTCGCCTCCATGTCCTGCAAGGCAGCCGTAAAAGGTAATCACACTATGTCCATGCAGGAAGCAGATGCTTTGATCAATGAATTGCTGGAGCTTGAAAATCCATATAACTGTCCGCACGGCAGGCCTACCATTGTGTCTATGTCACATTATGAGCTCGACAAGAAGTTCAAAAGGATCCTATGAATAAAAAACCCTGTATCATTCTGACCGGTCCGACTGCTGTCGGAAAAACCACATGCTCAATACGTCTTGCAAAAGCAGTAAACGGTTCTGTAATTTCTGCTGATTCTATGCAGGTGTACCGCGGGATGGATATCGGCTCCGCTAAAATAACGCCGGATGAGATGGACGGGATCCCGCACGATCTGATTGATATTCTGGAACCGGAAGAATCCTTCGATGTCTATCAGTTCCAGAAGCGCGGATCAGATGCGATGGATAAAATCTACGCAGAAAACAGGATTCCCCTGATTGTCGGCGGAACCGGCTTTTATATTCAGGCACTGCTTAAAGAGGTTAATTTCAGTGAAACAAGCGGACACTCCGCCTATAGAGAAACACTTGAAGCACGAAGTGCTGAACCGGGCGGAGCAGAAGCATTATTTGAAATGCTGCAAAAAGCAGATCCGGAATCTGCAGCTGTCATTCATCCGAACAATCTGAAACGCGTCATCCGTGCACTCGAATACTACCATGAGACCGGAAGGCCGATCTCTTTACACAATGAGGAACAGCATCGGAAAGATTCTCCGTTTAACTATGCCTATTTCGTTCTCACCGACGATCGTAAAAAAATTTATGACCGGATTGAGCTTCGGGTAGACCAGATGATCGAAGCCGGTCTGGAAAAGGAGGTGCGGGCTCTGTATGAGCGGGGCCTCACAGAGTCACATACTTCCATGAAGGGGCTTGGCTACCGCGAGTGGTTCCCATATTTTCGCGGGGAATGCACTCGCGGGGAAGTTATCCGTAGGATTAAGCTGGACACACGTCATTTCGCAAAACGCCAGCTCACCTGGTTCCGGCGTGAACCCGATGTTATCTGGATCGATCTCGGATCGTTCGGGTATGATATTGACGCGATTGTTTCGCATATGGTTTCCGTCTGCGCAGCGCGCGGGATCCTTCTGCCTTGAGAAACCTGTGCACATGAAAGGCTGATCCCTGCGTCAGCCGACTTTTATGAGGAATCTACGGGATATGTCAAAAAGAAACATATTAATCATCGGTGCAGGCGCCTCCGGCCTGATGGCCGCAATCTGGGCTGCCAGGTGCGGTGCGCGTGTCACGGTACTTGAAGCAAACGATAAGCCGGGCAGAAAAATACTGGCCAGTGGAAACGGCAAATGCAATCTGACGAACCTGAAGCAGGATCCTTCCTGTTACCGCGGACCAGACCCGCAGTTTTTATGGAATGT
>CAZRNI010000025.1:8539-16570 GCA_964601425.1 uncultured Eubacterium sp.
ACAATCAGAAACGGTTCTGAAGCTGCTGCTGCAGGAGGCGGAACATCTGGGCGTACGCATCAAGACGCGCGAGTTTGTGACCGCCGTCACCAGAACTGAAGCAGGAAGTATGCTGACCAGGACAAAAACCTGGGAATATCCCTCTGATGCGGTAATTCTCGCATGCGGAAGCCCGGCTTCTGCAGTCAGGGGCTCATCTGATACAGCGGAAAGGATTGCCGGACAGATCGGACAGCCTTTTCTTACGTTTATGCCCGCGCTTGTTCCGCTTCATGTGCGCGGCAACTACGCACAAAAGTGGGCCGGCGTCCGGGTTGACGCAGCCGTAACCCTGGAGACGGAAAGCGGCTTTACCATGCGTGAGGAGGGAAATGTTCAGCTTGCCGACTATGGTATTTCCGGTATTCCGGTTTTTCAGATCAGCCGTTTTGCCGTGCGGGCCATACGCGAAAACCACGAACACGTACAAATCCGCCTGGATCTGGTGCCGGATCTTACAGAAGCAGAACTTGCCGGCCGTATGGAAATGCAGTCCCGGAGAAATCCGCACAAATCTGTGCGCAGTCTGTTTACCGGCCTTCTTCCTGAACAGCTGATTCCCCTGTTTATTGAAAAAAACATGGATCTGACAACTGCGGCAAGACGGATTAAGTCGATTCAGCTTATGATAACAGATGCCGCATCCGGCCGGTATGCACAGGTTTCATCCGGCGGAATTACTGCCGCAGGCCTTGATAATACGCTGCAGTCTGTCATCATGCCGGGTCTGTATTTTGCAGGAGAGGCAATAGATGCAGACGGCGCATGCGGCGGCTATAACCTGCAGTGGGCCTGGTCCAGCGGCTATCTGGCCGGTATCAACGCTGCAGAAAGGGAGGATGAAATCTCCGTATGATTAAGATAACGCAGCTGAAAATAAAAATACCGCATACAGAGGAAACTGTTCAGAAAAAGGCGTGCCGCCTGCTTCGAATCAGTCCGCAGGATGTCACTTCCTTCCGGATTTTGCGACGTTCTGTTGACGCAAGAAACAAACCGGAACTTTATTATACTTATACCGTAGAAATCGGTACGCCCGCGGAAAACCGTATCCTCAAAAGAAATAGACATAAAAATATTATGCAATCCAAGGCGCCGGACTATCACTTTCCGGAAGCCGGATCGCAGAAGCTGCAGCATCCGCCTGTCATTATCGGAAGCGGGCCTGCCGGCCTTTTTTGTGCCTGGATGCTCGCCGCCCACGGCTACCGGCCGCTTCTCCTGGAGCGCGGTGAAGAAGCTTCTCTGCGGCGAAAAACTGTACAGGCTTTCTGGGACTCCGGCACATTACAGGAGGATTCCAATGTACAGTTCGGTGAGGGCGGTGCAGGTACATTTTCCGATGGAAAATTAAACACCGGCGTAAAAGATCCTGCGGGAAGAAATCATCTGGTCCTGAAACTTTTTCATGAAGCAGGTGCTCCGGAAGAGGTTCTATATGATGCAAAACCTCACCTTGGCACAGATCTTCTCGTATCCATTGTCGAAACCCTTCGAAATCAGATCATTTCCATGGGAGGAGAAGTAAGGTTTCGCAGCAAAGTGACCGATTTGCTGATTCAGGATACACATGTCACAGGCGTCCGCCTGGCAGATGAGAGTACGATTCCGGCAGAAGTTATTATCCCTGCCATTGGCCATTCTGCGCGTGACACATATCAGATGCTGTACAAACGCGGATTGTCCATGCGCATGAAGCCGATTGCCGTAGGTGTGCGGGCCGAACATCCGCAGGAAATGATTAATCTGCAGCAGTACGGAACAAAAAATCCCGTCGGATTGGGCGCAGCGGACTACAGACTCACTGCACATCTCGCGTCCGGCAGAGCTGTATATACCTTTTGTATGTGCCCGGGCGGTTATGTGGTAAACGCATCCTCGGAACCCGGTATGCTGGCTGTCAACGGAATGAGCTATCATGCCAGAGATGCCCGCAATGCAAACAGCGCTGTCGTTGTAACAGTTACGCCCGAGGATTATCTCCGTATGCGGGCTGCTGAAAAAAACAATTCTTCTGATTTGCTTCCGGAAGCTTTATGCGGACTCGAGTATGTCAGAATGCTCGAGCGCAATGCCTGCCGGACAGCCGGCGGACAGATTCCTGTCCAGCGCTATGCTGATTTTTGTGAGGCACTGGGATTTTCAAAAGAAAAGATAAGTTATGATCATACAGGTCAGTTTTCCGGGTGGCTTCCGAATATGAAGGGAGCCTGGAAATTTGCGGATGTCCACACCATTTTGCCTGCTGAAATCGCAATGGGCGTTGCAGAGGGAATCTGTCTTTTCGATCAGCGGCTGCCCGGCTTTGCGCATCCTGACACATTGCTTTCCGGCGTGGAGAGCCGTACATCATCACCGGTCAGAATCGACAGAAATACGCAGTTTGAAAGTAATATCCGGGGTGTTTTCCCCTGCGGCGAAGGCGCAGGATATGCCGGCGGCATTACATCTGCAGCCATGGACGGTATAAAAATTGCCGAGGCGGTCGCCTCTGTCTACCAAAAATTTGTATGATATTTTCACGAATCTTTCCTGTTTGTTCCTATACATAAAACCGAAATTATGTTACAATTCTTTTGATCGTTTTTTGCAAATCTGTTCTTATCACAAAGCAGCGTCGTAAGATGCTGCCGTTTCCGTGCAAATCCGTAGGGAGAGGAGAACAGACTATGGAAGCAACAAAAAAAACGATCCGTGAAATGCCGGAAGATGACCGGCCATATGAAAAATGTCTGCAAAACGGCCCCACAGCCCTTTCGGACGCGGAATTACTGGCCGTAATCCTGCGGACCGGAACAAAAGGAAAAACATCAGTTGAACTGGCTGCTGAGATTCTGGCACCGGAAGGTGCGTATCACGGACTGATCGGAATGATTCACCGCTCCGTGGAAGATCTGCGCACAATACCGGGCATCGGAACTGTAAAAGCCGTTCAGATCCGTTGTATTGCGGAGATGGCCCGCAGAATTGCAAGAACGTCAGCCGGCAGACGGCTGAAATTTAATGATCCGGAATCCATTGCAGATTATTATATGGAAAGTCTGCGGCACGAAGAACAGGAGATTGTTCTGTGTATGATGTTTGACACAAAAAACAATCTTCTCGGAGATGAAATTATTACCAGAGGCACCGTTAATCTGTCTCTGATATCACCGCGCGAGGTTTTTCTTGCGGCACTCGCCTATCATGCGGTTCAGATTATTCTGGTTCACAATCATCCAAGTGGTGACGCAATGCCAAGCCAGGAGGATTTTCTGGCGACAGAGCGGATACGGGCTGCGGGGGAGCTGCTCGGCATCAGATTGCTGGATCATATCGTTATCGGTGATCATTGTTTTGAGAGTATTTACGGCAGGAGCCTGATCGTAAACGATCCGCTTGCGGCCGTACAGGATTACCGGGAGAATCCTGATTAAGAGAGAGGGGTACGATGAAGGATGGCGCTTCATCACAGCTTTGGAATTGACATCGGCACTAGTACGGTGAAGATATATGATCACAGCGGCGGACAGATTCAAAAAGAGCGCAATATGATAGCGATCCGGGATGCAGAATCTGTTTTTGCAATCGGAAATGACGCCTATGATCTGTTCGGTAAAACGCCCGACAACATCGAAGTTTATACTCCGATGGCCAACGGGCGTATTAGTGATGTCTCGATGATGGAAGCAATTCTTCATACACTTCTCGAGCGCGGCCAGAGCCGGATCGGCTATAGTCCGTCATTGTATTTTTCTGTCCCGACAGATATGACGGAAATCGAAAAACGCGCTTATCACACAATCGCTTCCCGCGGAATGCTGCGCAGAAGCCGGATTTATATGGTGGAACGGGCGATTGCCGATGCGGTTGCTTTTGATATTCCGATTACAAACCCAAAGGGCACGATGCTGATTAATTTCGGAGCACAGAGCACATGTCTGTCCGTCATCGCTGACGGCCGTATCCTGATCAGTACACTGATTCCGACCGGGGGGCAGAGTATTAATGATGCGATTGTAGCGGCCGTCCGCCGCAAAAACCACTTTATGATCAGCGGCAAAACCGCCAAACGGCTGAAGCTGTCCCTCGCGGATCTCTCCGGCAGCAAGCTGGAGGCACGAAAAGTCACGGGAATTGACACCAGAAACGGGCTTCCGCGCAACGGTGTCGTAACAACATTTACCGTTACTTCTGCTGTGCAGTCAGAGCTGGACAAAATCACCGATGAGATCATGCGGTTTTTGCAGCGCATTCCGCCGCAGGTTCGCACTGTCATCCTGAATGAGGGCATTTATCTCTGCGGAGGAAGTACAAAAATAACTGGTCTTCCGAAGTACTTGAACGACCGTCTGGAATGCGCTGTGCGTATTTCGGGATATTTTGACCTGCATACAGTCTGCGGCATCCGGGAAATTATTTCCAACACTGAACTTCAGAAATATTGTCTTAATTAATTCTCATAACGAAAAATATATTAAGGCTTTCAATAGATAGAGGTTGTCATGAAAAAAAACAGACGCAAACACATTAAGAGCCGCCATATTCTTATTTGTCTGATATTTGCCTGCATCGCAATGATGGCATTGACACTGACCAGCATCCTGCCGACAGCATCGCTGCAGCAGGTCGGCGGGGTCGTAATTGTTCCCCTGCAAAACGGGATCAACCACGTCGGCACCTGGCTGACAGATCAGGCTTCAGGTTTTCAAAATGTTCGTGATCTGAGCCGCGAAAACAAAGAGCTCAAAACCCGCGTTGCCGAACTGGAATCCGAAAATACAACGCTTGCGCGTGAGCAGGATGAGCTTGTCCGGCTGCGTGAATTATATCAGCTGGACGGTGATTTTTCCCAGTACGAAAAAATCGGCGCAAATGTGATCGCAAAAGAATCCGGCAACTGGTTTCACCAGTTTACCATTAACCGCGGAAGTAATGACGGAATCACTGTCGACATGAACGTTGTGAGCGGAAGCGGACTGGTTGGCATTGTCACACAGGTCGGAAGCAACTGGTCGATTGTCCGCTCGATTATCGATGACGACAGCAATGTCAGCGGTATGACCGCAACAACGCTGGACACCTGTATTGTCTATGGTGATATGGGGATGATGGAAGACGACAGACTGCCTTTCGGTCAGATGAACACGGAAAACGATATCATCGCCGGTGAGAAAATCGTCACATCCAATATCAGTGACAAGTATCTGGAAGGCATTCTGATCGGTTATATTGTTGATGTAGAAGAAGATTCCAACCGTCTTACCAAGACGGGCTATATCGTTCCTGCTGTCGATTTTGCACATCTTCAGGAAGTGCTTGTTATCAAGCAGACAAAGGACACCGGAGGTGGAAAATGAGACGCCGTATCATTGTTTCCGCTGTGATCATTCTGATTCTTGCGCTGCTGCAGATGTCAGTCATGCCCTGGATCCCGGTCGTTTTTCTCCGGCCGAATCTGCTGCTGATCGTTGTGGTTTCCGCCGGTTTTATGCGCGGCAGGAGAAGCGGGCTCTGGACCGGTTGTGCAGCCGGCCGTGTGCTGGATCTGTTTTACGGACCGGCACTTGGATTTCACGCGCTGATTTTTATGCTGATCGGCTATGCCAACGGGTTTTTATGCAAAATCTTTTTTGATGAGGATCTGAAAATGCCGTTCATTCTGGTTTCAATCGGCGAGCTGTTTTACGGGATCTGTTTATATATTTACAGCTTTCTTGCCGGCGGACAGCATTCCTTCTGGAAGTATTTGCGTCTCGCTATTTTACCGGAATTGATTTCTTCCGTAATATTTACATTTATTCTTTATAAATTATTCTTCAGGATCAATCAGAGGCTTTCAGCCTATGAATTGGAGGAACAACAGTCACCTTGGTTAAGAAAATAATCAAAAAAGCGCAGCATTTCTTTTCGAACAGACTCATCCTGCTTCTTATTGTTTTTCTCTCGATGAGTCTGATTCTTGTTGCCCGCATCTTTAAGCTGCAGATTTTAGACGGAAGGACCTATGCGGACAATTTCACGGTCATGACAAGCCGTAAGCGCATGGTTCCCGGCACACGCGGCAACATCTATGATGTCAAGGGAAAACTGCTTGCATATAATGAACTGGCCAATACCGTCACAATTGAGGACAATGGAAGTTATAATACAACCCGCGAAAAAAACCTGGCGCTCAACGGCGAGATCTATGAGCTGACCGGACTGATCACAGAAAAAGGGGATTTGCTTTCTCATAACTTTCACATTGTTGTAGATGAAGATAATACTTATGTGTTTGATGTAGATGAAGGCGTTTCAAGAGACCGGTTCCGGGCGGATATTTTCGGCTACCAGCGCGCAGATGAGATGACAGAAGCAGAAGCAAATGCTTCTGCCGAAGAAATTATGCATTATCTCGCAGCAGAGCGCTTTATGCTGGTCAATGAAGAAAATCCTTATACTGCAGAAGAACTGACGCAGAACGGACTTCCGCAGGAGCTGACCAAAGAAGAAATGCTCCGCATTATCATTGTCCGCTATCAGCTTTCTCTGATCAGTTACCAGCGTTACGTACCGGTTACTGTCGCCGAGGATGTTTCTGATGAAACCGTTGCGGCGATCGAAGAGCGTTCAGATCACCTGCAGGGCGTGTCGATTTCAGAAGATTACAAACGGGTATACAATGATCCCATGGCTTTTGCTCCGATTATCGGATACACCGGAAAACCATCCGCAGAAGAGCTCGCCGAACTGGAGAAACAAAACGATCAGTATACCAGTAATTCAATCATCGGAAAGACCGGTATTGAACAATACATGGAAACAACGCTGCAGGGCACTGAGGGTTCCGAGGATATTACCGTCGATAATCTGGGCAAGGTACTCTCAATTGACGAGTCCTCACGCGTCCAGCCGGTACAGGGAAATGACGTTTACCTGACCATCGACGCCGAACTGCAAAATGCCTGCTATCAGATTCTTGAGCAGCGAATTGCAGGTATTCTGCTCCTGCGTCTTCAGAATACGAAATACGGACCGGAAGAAGTAGAAGATGCTGATAACGAACTGTATATTCCGATTTATGATGTATACTATGCGCTGATCAATAATAATGTAATTGACATCACGCATTTTTCTGATCCGGAGGCAAGCGCAACTGAAAAAGCTGTGTATGAGCGTTTTCAGCAGAAACAGGATCAGATTCTGAAATGGATCACTGAAGAGCTGGGCGGCGGCGCCATGCCGGCTTATAAAGATCTGACAGATGAGTACAAGGATTATCTTGATTATATCTGCAACCGCTATCTGATTCAGGATACCGGAATTCTGAATGCTGACAGCATGGATGAAAATGACGAAATATATCAGGCATATTTCAATGATGAAAGTGTTTCTTTCATTGACTTCCTGCACTATGCGGCGAAACAGGACTGGATTGACATCTCCAAACTCGCCAACGAAAGCAGTTATATGGATTCAGAGGAGATCTATCAGGCGGTAATTGATCACCTCGTGCTGCATCTGGTGGACAGAACTGCTTTCGCCCGGATTATTTATCACTATATGCTGCTGGATGATCAGATTGATCCGGCCTCCCTCTGCATGATTTTATATGATCAGGGAATTCTGAATACGCATGATGAGACATATACAGCCCTGCAGAGCGGCGGGATCACAGCCTATGATTTCATGGCCGAAAAAATCCGCTCACTGGAGATCACGCCTGCAATGCTGGCGCTGGATCCGTGTTCCGGATCCATCGTCATCAATGACCCTGATACAGGAGAGGTGCGGGCACTGGTCACATATCCGGGCTATGACAATAACCGTCTCGCAAATGAGATGGATACAGATTATTATAACAAACTCTACAATGACCTTTCGACGCCGTTTTATAACAAAGCGACCCAGCAGACGACAGCACCCGGTTCTACTTTTAAGCCGGTAATGGTCGCGGCCGGAATGAATGAAGGCGTGATCGATGAAAATACCGTATTTGAATGCGACGGACTTTTCGGCGAGGATCTTGTA
>CAZRNI010000026.1:0-15793 GCA_964601425.1 uncultured Eubacterium sp.
AAGCACCGGCTCCGACACCTGCACCGGCTCAGAAAACAGAGCAGGAAACAAAGAAAGAAGAGACAAAAGCACAGGAAACGGATGCAGATAAAGTAGCAGCAGCACCGGCAGAGACATACCTGGTTTACTCCGAAGGCTCCGGCCGTCCGGTCAACATTACAGGCAGCAACGGCGTATTCTACGACGGATCCGGAAACAGATTTTATGCAAATGGCGGCGGCGTATTCAGTGATGCAGACGGCTGCACCTACACAACATGGATGAACGAGAGCGCACCGGACGAAGAGGTTATCGGCCTTGTATCTGACGGTTCCGGCCGCCCGGTCAGCATCATGGAAGACGAAAACGGCGTTTACACCGATCAGGACGGCGTTGAGTACTACGAGAATGAAGACGGAACATTCACGGACCAGTACGATGCAACCTACCAGATTTCCGAAATCGACGGATAATCGGATCACCCGGAATAAACAATCATATACAACAGGATTAAGGTTCTCCCTCTGAACATGCGTGCAGGACACGCTGTGAGAGTTGAATAGAAACCTTTCCCCCTCGAAGTCAGCGGCAGCGATGCCGCTGACTTCATGCCTTTTTGGTGACTTTCATTGGTGTTGTATTATCTAAAAAAGTTTGTGCAAGTTCTGTGATAAACAAGATCCCAAAATGAAACTATAAATACATTTTTTTAGGTTCGTTTATAGTTTGCGTTGTAGGATTATGATAGCGAAAAAAAGAGAAAGGAAATCACGCAATATGAAGAAAATGATTTCAATCCTTCTGTCAGCGGGTATCTGTCTTTCACTCGCAGCATGTGGAAGCGCTGCGACAAATGATACGGCGGAAATATTTGACGCACAAGAAGCAGCAGCTTCAGGTGCGGAAACACAAACAGAAGATTCGCAGGTGGAAGGAATGCAAACTTCTCAGGCGGAAGAAACACAGAAAGAAGATGCTGCGGCTGACGCAGGTACTACTGTAACCGGATTGGAGACGATCGATAACACCAAATGGTCTTACAATGCAGATGACGACGTTTACTATCAGGTCGGAATCAGCTATTGTGAAAATCCGGCAGACGCCTCTTATGAGACCCTGGCGATCTTTGTTCCGGGAGCCTATATGACTGCATCGGATAATGGAGACGGTACATATACCTGTGAAATCAATACAGAAAGTGAAGTAAATGGATTCACAGCTGAAACTGCCCCAATCGTCATGCCGATCAATACGCCGGGCTATTCCGCACAGGCCGCTCTGACAGAATATACGAGTGTGTCAGACTATATGACGGCCGGCTTTGTGTATGTTCATGCCGGGTGCCGCGGACGTGACGCAGGAGCACCTGCGGGCGTGACCGATTTAAAGGCCGCAATCCGGTACATCCGTTACAGCGATGAAAGCGTACCGGGAGATGCGGAGGCAATCTTTACCTTTGGTATGTCCGGAGGAGGAGCGCAGTCCTCAGTCGTAGGGACGACCGGAGACAGCGACCTCTATGACGCTTACCTGGAAGAGATCGGTGCGGTGCAAAATGTCAGTGATGCCGTGCTCGGATCCATGTGCTGGTGCCCGATTACCAATCTTGACACAGCGGATGAAGCATATGAATGGATGATGGGTTCGACAAGAAGCGGTCTTTCTGATGAGGAACAGGCGATATCTGACGCGCTGGCTGAGTCTTTTGCCGAATATATAAACGGAGCCGGTATCACGGATGGAGAAGGAAATGTTCTGACGCTCGAGGAATCAGAAGAAGGCATCTATCAGGCCGGTTCGTACTATGACTATATGAAATCCGTGATCGAACAGTCACTGAATAACTTCCTGACAGATACAGAATTCCCATATGATGCCTCCGCGTCCTCACAGGGCGGAATGGGCGGTATGAGAGGAGGTATCGGAGGCGGCCCGAAACCGGACGGACACTTCGGCGGAGATGACCAGAAACCGGACGGAAACTTCGTCGGAGATGAACAGATGCCGGACGGAGAAAGTGCCGGACAGGATGCGGATTACGAGGAAATAGACGATATCGAAAGAAATGATACAACTGGCAGCGGACTATCTCTTTCCGGTACCTATGAGACAGCACAGGAGTATATCGATGCCCTCAACGCGAATGGCGAGTGGGTAAACTATGATGAAGAGACAAATACAGCCACGATCACGAGTATCGAAGCATTTGTCAGTGCCCTGAAGAACGCATCCAAGAATCTTGGCGCATTCGACCAGCTGGACGGCGGTCAGGGAGAAAATACACTTTTCGGTTACGGCGATGGAAGCGGTGCGCATTTTGATTCAACACTGGCGGAGATTCTTGAAGAAGCCGGGAGTGAGTATGCTGACGCGTACGCATCGGATCTCGCGAAAGAGGACAGTGCCGGAAATACAGTTGATACCCGTGTTAAGATGTACACGCCACTGTATTATCTTCTGAAGAGTTCGGAGGGCTATGAGTCCAGTACGGTTGCCAAATACTGGCGGATCCGAACCGGCATCAATCAGGGAGACTGCGCCCTGTCCACAGAAATGAATCTTGCACTTGCTCTGGAAAATTATGATACTGTCGAATCGGTTGACTTTGAAACTGTGTGGGGACAAGGTCATACGCAGGCTGAAAGAACCGGAAACAGTACGGAAAACTTCATCACTTGGGTGGAGAACTGTATGGAATAAAGAAAGGCAGGAACCGATAAAACCTTTCCCCCTCATAGAAGTCAGCGGCAGCGATGCTGTATTTCATTTGGTATAGTCATACATTTATCATAGAGTTATGGAGTCGACGCCATATCGTTAACCTGTCAGGATTCGCAGTAAAGAATTTAGAACGATATTGGAGAGACATCCAGTGATCATAGTCAGGTCGCCGGGTGTCTTTTTTTATTTGTCGCCAGAGAGGCGACCTGTATTTTTAAGTGGTGCGATATGATGAATTAAGAGTTAGGGGCAGGAGGCAGGAAATTCCTGAATAATTACCAAAAAATTGAGTGATCCACGGTCATTGTACCCTGCAGCGGACAAAGCTTCTGGCATTCTTATGATACATACAAAAACTGTATGTGACAGCAGAGTTCAGATTTGCAAAGGGGATGCAAAAGGGAACGACAAGATGGAGGTGGAATCATGGGCGGCTATTCAGGAAATGACTGGAACGGTGACGGAAAAAACGACTTTCTGGATGATCTGTTCGATCTGGAACTGCTCGATTCCGGACTGAATGACAGGGGATCCGGATCCGGCGGCTGTGGATTATGGCTGTTCATTATTATCGGGTTCATATTGCTGTTTGTGGGATGTTAAGAGAAAAGTAGAAAGATCGGAGGTACATCATCATGAGAAAACATACTTTACGATTACAGGGTTGAATCACTATCACGGGAAGCACTTTCTGGAACCGGGCATGAAAGTGAAGCTCGTAAAAGAGCCGGACAATGCATATGATTCGGAGGCAATCAAGGTTACTATGAAAGGCCTCGGTCAGATCGGCTACGTGGCGAACTCTACATATACGGTACTTGGAGAGAGTAAAAGCGCGGGCCGTATCTACGACAAGTTTGGGAAGAAGGCAAAAGGTGTTGTTCTGTATGTTGTAAATGGAGGCGCAATTTGCAGACTCAAGGAGTAATTATCACATATACGGAGAAATATAAAACAAATCAGGTGGCTGGGATCATAGGATCCCGGCTATCGGTCTCTTAAGGGGGAAAGAACATTTGTTTGAAAGTGGCGATGTACGAAGGGAGGGATAACCATTTGAACTTACAGGAAGCAAAGAAAAAATATGAAGCAAACGGCGGTCATTACTTTGAGTGGTTTCCTGTTTTCGGTCAGGAACTGAAGGAATTTTATTCTAACGAATACAGGACCTTTATCGTGGAATGCTGTAATCGGTATTCAGTATTAGGTTTCGATGAAGACTATGCGCATGTGCTCGGCTATGGAGACAACAGCGGATATGCCACATATGAGGAAGCAGTTACACTGGCAAAACGCCCCGGAAGATCGCTGTGGTAAAAAACCGAAATTCATGAGTCTTTGTAAATTTGAAGGTTGTTGTGTGAATTTTACAAAAATTGTGATATAATGAGCTTGATATGTGGCAAAAGTTACTCATGATGAAACGAGGTATTACAAAATGACAGTGTCCTATAAAGGTTTGTGGAAATTACTCCGGGAGAAAGGTCTCAAAAAGCAGAATCTGGTCGACGATCTGAAACTCAGCTCCGCAACGGTTGCGAAGATGGGAAAAAGCGAGCCTGTTTCTTTCAAGGTAATGGATAAGCTCTGCGAATATCTGGAATGTGACGTGAATGATATCATCAGGCTTGGATCGAAATAATAATGGCAGATGAGAAATTAAAAATCTTATATCTGATGCAGCTGCTTATGGATGAGACGGATCCGAAGCATCCGCTGAATGCAGCGCAGATCAGCGAGCGGCTGGAGAAGCGGTATGAGCTTACTTATACCCGGAAGACTGTTTATGCGGATATCAGCCGGCTGCAGGAATACGGGCTGCAGATTGAGCAAATCAAGGGCGGCAGCTTCGGCTATTTTATTAAAGAGCGTACTTTCACGCTGCCGGAGCTGAAGCTGCTGGTCGATGCAGTACAGTCTTCAAAATTCATCACGAAGAAGAAATCCGAGGAGCTGATCAGCAAGCTGGAACAGCTGACCAGCAAAGAAAACGGAAAGCAGCTGCAGCGTCAGGTCTATATCTATAACCGCATTAAAACAGACAATGATGCGATTTACAAAAATGTAGATACGATCCACGCAGCAATCCGGGACAACCATCAGATCTGCTTCAAATACTGCGAGTGGAATATAAAGAAAGAGCTGGTCCGCAAAAAGAACGGTGCGGATTATATTGTGTCGCCCTGGTCCCTGACATGGGATGATGAGAACTATTACCTCGTCGGATATGATGCAAAGGCAGCTCTGATTAAACACTACCGCGTGGATAAGATGCAGGAAATCGAAGAGCGGGAGGATGTGCGTCTCGGCCGGGAACACTTCGAGAACTTCGATCTGGCTGCATTTGCCCGGAAGACATTCGGTATGTTCACCGGCGAAGAGCGCAGCCTGACACTGGAATGTGACAATGAATTCGTTGGCGTTATAATCGATCGATTCGGTACCGATATCATGCTAATTCCGCATGGAGCTGATCAGTTTCATGTCAGTGTGAATGTGGCGGTCAGCCCGCAATTCTTCTGATGGTTGACCGGGGTCGGGAAGGGGATACGGATTGTGAGTCCGATGGAGGTGAGAGAAGCTTACAATACATATCTTAGAGAGATTCTGTATGACTATACTTCATGGAATGATTAAGATTGTATTCGGAAGGACTTCTTTTATGTAGAAAGGCAAAGTCTATTTCTATGAAAAGAGTTATCTTTTTAATAATTACAGTATTAATATTTTTGCTGCTGGGATAAATATAGTATATTTTACAGAATTGGGAAGGAGAGATTTATGAAGAAGCTGTTCAAATTAACTGCTATATCTTTGACGATAATTACTCTTATGGCATGTGGTGATAATACATCACAAAAGGTACAATCAGAATCCGAAAAAAGTCAAGTAAATACACAAGAGGTTGAAGATACACAAGATGATTCAGTTGTGTCTGATACAATTGCGAATTCTGAGGAACAAGAAAAAACGGTAGAATTTCAATCTTATGAAATAAAAGGATATGAGTTTCAGGTGCCTAGTGCATGGGTTAAGAAGGAAGAGAATGATAAGGCATCTTTTTACATCTATGATGAGGCAAATCCAACAATTGTTTCTTTCTATGCATCAGCTTATGAGAGTGATAATTTTGAGGAACAGTATAAATTCTTTGATGATGCTATGAATTTGCTTGGCGCTAATAAGCAAAATTATTCTCGTGAGCAAATATCTAAGTACACAGTTGGAGATATAATGTTTTTTGTAGGTGAGTGTTCGGACAATGAAAAGCATCAAGTGTATGCCTTTTTACCTGACAAAACATCTAATTCAATTATTACTGTCAGCATGACAGAAAGTAAAGATTCTGCAAATTCCTATCAGCATCAATTTCTGGAAGTGTTAAATACAATATCCCCAACGGAAACTAAGATTTCTCAAGAAGAGGTGTGGGCAAATGCAGAGAAGGATCCGATGGCAGACTTTACGCTAAGTCAGAAAAACGCTATTGAGCGGGCACAAAGTTACTTAAGTTATTCAGGGTTTTCTCGTGTTGGCCTTATAAGACAACTTTCAAGTGATGGCGAGGGATACCCTGCTGAGGATGCAGAAATTGCAGTATCTTATTTAGAACAGAATGGATTAGTTGATTGGAATGCAGAAGCTGCAGAAAAAGCACAAAGCTACTTGAACTATTCGAATTTCTCAAGAGTTGGCCTTTATAATCAACTTGTGAGTGATTCTGAAGGATTTACACCAGAGCAAGCGGAGTATGCATTATCGCAAGTTGGGTATTAAATACAAAGTAAATGGAGATGTGTTATGAGATGCTATCTCGTTTAAAAGCCATACCATGTAAGTGATTCAACAAGAATAATAATCCTCAAAAAGGCAGGATTAATAGAGGTTGATGGAGACCAGTTATCACTAGTTTAATTGAGAAGTTATTAACTGATGGCACCTAACGTTTTTCATAAAAGGATGAACTATGAAATTTGTTTTTAAAAAAAAGATATATTCAAAGGTGGCATTATTTAAAGCTGCTTATCAGTATATTGACGACTACTATATTCACCTTGATGAGGATGAAACAAATTATTTCGTTGATGTTGAGAAGAAAAATACTGAGAGAAAAGACATTACTGAAAAAGAATTTCTGAATGAGATGATATTGCAGGAAACACGTAAGATCGTTGAAGATCGTACAAAAAAATTGCGTGAAACTATTTATGCGCGTGCTATGGCTTCTACAATTATTGATGAAGAAGAAACAACAGACGCAGATGAAAGTGTAGACGCAAACAATTTCTTGGTGGATTGGTTTGATAATGAGTAATGATTGTTTATTATTAAATAAAAAATTGTATTCGAGCGAAGCAATAAATATTACAGTACGTGCGTTTGATAATATTTGTGACACGATTGTAAATGAAACAGAAGGATATTATAGTTGTTCTTTTAAGCACTTTGAGGTTGATAGGCAACTATTAATGAAAGAATTTGAAAACTACTTAATAGGGATCTCTGAGAAATATGGACTTTGATATTGTTACGATTATATTGATAATTACACTGTGTATTCTATGTATGTACACGGATTATCAATTCAATATTGTACCAAATAAATATTTAATGCTGCTTGGATTTCCGGCGATTATCATTAATGCTATTGATCTTCATCAGCAAAAGCAGGTGGATTGGAAACTATATTTTTTAATTATGGTAGGAACCATACTGCTTGCATTGTTATTGTATGGATTTCATATATGGGCCGCAGGAGACTGTAAGCTTTTTATTGTGATTATTATGGCTATGCCATATAAGTGTGTCACATTATTTTTCGCAGGGATCCCTCTGTTAATTTGGATTCCGATGCTAAGTTTTTTGATAGGATATATTGTGATCCTTGTTGAGTCGGTTCTGATTAGTATAAAGAAGAAACAAAAGGTTGATGGCTTGGCAAAAAGGATAGCAAGCGGTTTTCTTAGTTATCTTAGGTATTATATAGTTGTGATTTTTTTCTACAATGTTCTTCAAGCGATGATTTCAAAGGCCGGAATTATTATACATAACAGTTGGATTGTGACTGTTGTTTTGTATATCCTTGTCTCTCTTATTAGTTATTTTAAACTGCTTGAATCATGGCTTGTTGTTGGATGTGTTTTATGTGCTGATATTATTATTAGTATTGTTGTTGGAGAAAGTATTTTTCAAAGAACCACCTTGTTCATATGGCTTGCAGTTATATTGACAAATTGGCTTCGTATTGTTGCAGATCAATACAACTATAAGGCGATTCGTCTGGATGAGGTGAAAAAAGGCATGATTATGTCTTCGATAAGTTCTTTGATGTTGATGAATTCGAAAAACAGTCCATTAGAGAAAGTATCTGATGAATCGTTAAAATCCAGACTCTCGCAAGAAGAAGTTGATCGGATTATTACATATTGTAATGAGGATAAAGAACGATCAAAAATTGAGATAACGATTGTAAAAAAGATTCCGTTTGCTTTGTTTTTATCGCTAAGTACTTGCTTTGTAATAATATATGGGAGTCTGTTATGAGAATCCGATTATCGTCGTATCATAGTTCATATAGACTTGCTTCTTTAGCAACGACAGAAGAGTCTTTAATGAAAATGAATTCATATGGTTTTCGGTCTGTTTATATAGATGGAAATAATCTTCTGTTTCATCCGGAAAAAGTAGTAGTTCAGGTATCGCAGGAGGATGCTGATAAACTTCGAGAAATATGTGATTTCTCAATTCTGGAATTCATGGATGAAGCTGTTTACATAGCATATGATGCGAGTAAAGATGACAATGTCATTTTTATTACAAACAGGTGTAATTCCAATTGTATTATGTGTCCAGTTAGCGAGCAGGTCAGAAGACGAGCTGAAATCATGGAACTTCCTTATTTACTTACGATTTGCAGGCAAATTCCTGATGATATCCATCATTTAACAATTACTGGTGGTGAGCCCTTTTTGCTTCATGAAGGAATGTTTAAACTGCTTCAAACTATAAAACAGCGGTTGGATGATACGGAAATACTACTGTTGACAAATGGAAGAGCTTTTGCTGATAAAAACTATGTAGATAAGTTATGTGAAACAATGCCTTCGAAGCTGCTCATAGGAATTCCAGTACATGGTTCCAACGAGACAAGGCATGATTTCATTACACAAGCACCGGGAAGTTTCAGAGAAACATACTTGGGTTTGAAGCATCTTTTGGCACAGAAGATGAGTGTTGAAGTACGAATCGTTGTAAGCAAATTGAATTATCAAGATATGACAAATATAGCGGATCTTTTAATCAACAACTTTAACAGGGTTAAAGTTGTTAGGTTTATGGGTCTGGAAATGCTCGGGAATGCACATAAAAACAGTGATCAAGTGTGGATTGATTATAATGAGGCATTTAAAGCGATAGAAACTGCTGTAAAAAAGCTGTTGATAGCCGGGATAGATGTTTCTTTATACAATTTTCCTCTATGCTCTGTGAAAAAGGGATATTGGACAATTTGCGAAAAAAGTATTTCCGAACATAAGGTGAGATTTTTGGACGAGTGTGAGGAATGTAATGTAAAGGCATTATGCGGCGGTATTTTTGCCGGATCTATTAATCAGGTGAAAGGGAGTATTAAAGCAATAAGATGATTGCACCATTTCGTTTTAAAAGGTTAAATGATCAGTTCTTGCTGATCAATGATATAGGGAAATACTGTTGCCTGGATTCAGCCGTTTTCAAAAGTTTGGTGCTGGATCGACTCGACCATAATTCTGAAGTGTATAAACTTCTTGAAAAAGAAGGGTTTGTCTTTGAAGATTCTGAGGAATTATTTGCCGAAAGAGTAAAATATGATTTACGGATGGCAAAGAGTTATCTATTTGCTGCAACCAGTTTGCATATTTTTGTTGTGACGAATTTCTGTAATTCACAATGTTTATATTGTCAGGCAGAGAGTGGTTCGTTCAATAATAAGAAAATGATGACTAGAGATACAGCGGAAAAAGCCGTTCGAATTGCCTTACAATCGCCACAGAACATCCTTGATTTTGAGTTTCAAGGAGGAGAACCATTAAGTAATTATGAAATCATTAAACATATAATTCTTTATACAGAAGCCCATAAAGGTAATAAGATTGTTCATTTTAACCTGGTAAGTAATCTAACGCTTATGAATGAAGAAATGATGGATTTCTTTTGCGAACATAAGGTTTCCATCTCGACATCAATAGATGGAGATAAAGTAGTTCATGACTATAACAGACCACTACCATCAAAAAAAAGCGCATATGATATTCAAAAAAATAAGATTGATGAATTAAAGAGACGACAAATACCTTGTTCGGCAATTGAGACAACTACAAGAAAAACACTATATAGATATTGTGAATTAGTCGATACATATGTCTCATTGGGGCTAGATACTGTATTTATTCGTCCGCTTACACCTTTAGGAAATGCGAAGACTGCATGGAGCCGGATAGGGTATCAAGCTGAAGAATTTTTGGAGTTTTATGAATATTCACTTAAGTATATTATCGAATTAAACAAAAAGGGAATCTTCGTAAGAGAAGGCCATGCTAATATCTTTTTAACTAAGATATTGAAAGGTTATGGCATGAATTATATGGAACTCAGATCACCATGCGGTGCTGCAGTGGGACAGATGGCATATTATTATGATGGGAATGTTTTTACATGTGACGAAGCCCGTATGCTTCATGAAATGGGAGATTCTACTTTTTGTATAGGAAATGTCGAAGAACAATCATACGATAGGTTAATGGAATCTCCGGTTTCAAAAACGGTATGTAAGTTCAGTGTGGTGGAATCACTTCCTGGTTGTACTGATTGTCCTTATCAAGCTTATTGTGGCGTCTGTCCGGTGATTAATTATGCTATGGATAGCGATGTTATTTGTAGACAAGTGCATGCATGGCGGTGTACAATTTATAAAGGAATATTGGATATATTATTCGGGTTATTAAAGTATGACGATAATAGAGAGTTATTCTTGAAATGGGTGAATTGAATGAAACGAATAAGTAAAAAATCAATAATAAGTATACTCGTAATAATATTGTTAACGGCTTTTTGTTTAGAAGGTTTCCAATCATCTGCTGTAACAATTATGGCAGCAGATACAACAGAAGTTCCTGCAATAAATGGGGTGTATTCGAGCCTCGAAAACTACAATCAGGCAACATCTGCACTGTTCACGTTTAATAGTGGCGCGACTTATTCTGGAAGCTTCAAGTCAAAGACCATGAATGGAACTGGAATATATACATGGATAGACGGAAGCGTTTATAAAGGTAATTGGAAGAATGGTGTTATTTCCGGAAAAGGTGTATACACTTCTTCTAAGGGAATTGTGCTTTCTGGTACATTCGAAAAAAATAAATTAAAGAAAGGTACTGTTACATTAAAGAAGAATAATAATAAGTATGTATATAACGTCAAGAAGTATAAGTTTACAAATAAAATAAAAATAGTATACGCCAACGGATGTAAATATACCGGGACCTACAAGGGTAAAAAAATAACAGGAAAGGGAACTATAAAATATAATAATGGTGATAAATATACTGGGAAACTGGTAAAAGGTAAACGAGTTGGCAAAGGAACTTATAAATGGAAGAATGGAGCTACGTATAAAGGTCTCTGGGTTAATGACAAGATGTCAGGGAAGGGGACGTACAAATATCATAAAGGTTCAAAGGGTAAGACGTTAGTTGGTACTTTCAGTAAAAACAAACCAAACGGAGTTTGTACCTATACGAGTAAAAAGGGTAAAAAGTATACAACAACGTGGAAGAATGGTAAGTGCAAAAAAGTTCAGAAGGTGTGATTATGGATAAGAAAGATATTTTTCCTTCGATACAAAAATCAATTACAGATTTATTGAATGATGAAGAGGGAAGCATTCCGCGCAATAAGTTAGTTATGCTTGGAACAACAATTATGCTGATGAGTCTGATGATGAGCATTGATGTAATGGCCAGCCATTCATCACATCGTTCGCATTCATCGCATAGTTCGCATGTATCTGGTGGCGGTGGTGATCATTATTCTCATTATTCTCATGTTTCGCACAGTTCGCACGTATCTGGAAATGGTCACTCATCGGGTGGTAGTTCACATTCGTCAGGTGGTGGTTCACATTCTTCTGGTGGAAGCAGTCATTCTTCGCATAGTAATTCTACACCTAGTGCCGGCTCCATTCCGGTACCACAGGTACCAAAGAGTGATTCTTTCATGAAGAATATTCCTGCTCGTTCTGCGGCTGCTGTTAGTACTTTGAAACCTGAGAGTCCAAAATTCGAATGACAAAAGAGATGATGAGGAAGGGGTCATAAAGATCTCTTCCTCATGTTTAGTTTGTGTGTTGATGACGGGATACTTGCATGGATTATGTAAAATTATAATCTGCAGGAACATGAACATGATATCAGGTCGAGTGGACAAGAGGAGAAGAAGGTTTTAAATGGATAATATTCTACGGTTCTTTGAACAGAAGGATGAGAATTCTACACTCCAGTATTACGAAGAACATGCGGAGGCTTTTACCGCCAATACCATAAATGCCGACATGGAAGATATTCGCTGCAGCTTCCTCGCGCATCTTCCTGCGGGATCACGCATTATGGATTTTGGCTGCGGCACCGGCAGGGATACAAAAGCATTTCATGATCTGGGGTATGAAGTCACGGCGCTGGACGGGTCTGAAACGCTATGCCGTAGTGCTTCTGATTATACCGGTATTCCTGTAAAATGCATGGATTTCCGTGCGTATCATCCGGCAGATGGAGAATATTATGATGGAATCTGGGCATGCGCTTCCCTGCTGCATCTGACGAAGCAAGAGCTTCTTCCTGTGATGCAGAATCTGGCGAAAGCCATGAAGGCGGGCTCCGTTTTATATGCATCTTTTAAATACGGAAACCATGAGGGAGAGCGGAACGGAAGGTATTTTACCGATTTTACACTGGAGGAATTTTGTGACTTTATGGAAATGCTTCCGGAATTCAGGCTGGCAGAACACTGGGTGACCGGAGATGTAAGACCCGGGCGCGGAGATGAGAGATGGCTGAACATGATTTTAGAGAGAACGAAATTTCATACGTAATCACTCCGACAGATGTCATGACCGGTGACCGCAATCGGCGGATGCAGCTTTATTATCAGCTGATTCACAGTATCTCCGGAGCGAAACAGATTGACATCATCGTTTCGTTTCTGATGGAGTCCGGCGTAAGGATGCTTTTGAAAGATCTGAAGGGAGCGTTGGACCGGGGTGTATCTGTGCGGATATTGACCGGAAACTATCTTGGGATCACACAGCCTTCGGCGCTGTATCTGATTAAGCATAAGCTGGGGGATCGCGTGGATCTGCGTTTTTACAACGAGAGCGAACGGTCATTTCATCCCAAGGCATATATTTTCCATTACGACAATTATAACGAGATCTTTATCGGATCTTCTAACATTTCCCGGAGCGCACTGACTTCTGGAATTGAGTGGAATTACAGGTTCAGTAGCCGGAAGGATCCGGAGAATTACGAGACTTTTTCCCGGACGTTTGAGGACCTCTTTGAAAATCATTCGATCCGCATCGATGCTGCCGAACTGAAACGATATTCGAAGAACTGGCACAGACCGGCTGCCGCGAAGGATCTGGACCGGTATGACACGAGTGAAGAGGATCCGGATACGAAAGTCAGGATGCTGTTTGAGCCGCGGGGCGCTCAGATTGAAGCACTTTGTGCATTGGAGAGCGCCAGGGCAGAAGGTGCAGTGAAAGGTCTGGTGCAGGCTGCAACGGGAGTCGGGAAGACCTATCTTGCTGCATTTGATTCCCGGCGTTATGAGAGAGTTCTGTTTGTGGCGCATCGGGAAGAGATCCTGAAACAGGCGGCGAGATCGTTCCGGAATGTACGGCATTCAGATGAATACGGATTCTTTGACGGAAAGACGAAATGTACAGATAAGCCGGTGATTTTTGCATCGGTAGCTACTTTGGGAAATGCGCAGTATCTGAATGATCGTTATTTTCCGGTGGATTATTTCCAGTACATCGTGGTGGATGAGTTTCATCATGCCGTAACGGATCAATACCGGAGAATCGTTGATTATTTCAAACCGGAATTTCTGCTGGGCCTGACGGCGACGCCGGAACGAATGGACGGCCGCAGTATTTATGAGATCTGTGATTACAATGTTCCATATGAAATTTCGCTGAAGGAAGCAATCAATAAGGGAATGCTGGTGCCGTTTCATTATTACGGAATTTATGATGAAACAGATTACGCATCTTTACATGTGGTCCGGGGAAGATATGATGAAAAGGAACTGAACGAAACATATATCGGAAATGTGCACCGTCATGAAATGATCTATAAATATTACTGCAAATATGGATCCAGACGGGCACTCGGCTTCTGTTGCTCCAGAGAACACGCGGAGGAAATGGCCAAAGATTTTTCAATGCGGGGGGTCCGGGCTGCGGCAGTTTACAGCGGTGAACAGGGGGAATATGCACTGGAGAGGTCTTCAGCAATTCAACAGCTGAATGAAGGAAAGATACGGGTGATCTTTTCTGTGGACATGTTTAATGAAGGCGTCGATATCGCCTCTCTTGATATGGTGATGTTCCTGAGACCGACGGAGTCACCTGTTGTGTTCCTGCAGCAGCTTGGACGCGGATTGCGCACATTCCGCGGAAAACAGTATCTGACAGTACTGGATTTCATTGGCAACTATGAAAAAGCAGGACGTGTCAGATTCTATCTGGCCGGTCAGACCTCGTCTGTCGGAAGAACTACTTATATGCCGGCCGCAGATGAATATCCGGATGACTGCCTGGTTGATTTTGATATGCGTCTGATCGATCTGTTTGAAAAGATGGAGAGAAAACATCAGCGCATACAGGATTTGCTGCAGGATGAATATTATCGGGTGAAGGATTTGCTGGAGCATCGGCCGACCCGGCTGGAGCTGTTTACCTATATGGATGCGGATCTTTATCAGATGGTAATCAAACGGGCAAATATCAATCCGTTCAAAAGATATCTGGAATATTTGCATGGCCTGAATGAATTGACACCGGATGAAACAGCAATCTATCAAAGCATCGGCAGAGAGTTTATCGGGTTGATTGAAACGACAAATATGTCCAGGGTATATAAGATGCCTGTGCTGATGGCATTTTATAACAATGGACAGATGCGTATGGCTGTAACAGAAGAAGATTTGCTGGCAAGCTGGAAAGAATTCTTTGGAAACGGGACAAACTGGAAGGATCTGAACCGCAATTTAACATACGAAGAATACCGGGCAATATCTGACAAAGATCATGTCAGAAAGATCATGCAGATGCCCGTACATTTTCTTCAGGAATCCGGAAAAGGATTCTTCATCAGGAAAGATGGGTATGCACTGGCGCTGCGAGATGAGATGGAGAAAGTGATTCATGAGCCTGTGTTTGTTGAGCATGTGAAAGATGTTATTGATTACAGGGTGATGGATTACTACCAGAGAAGATATGCAGGGGCGCAGATCATAACCTGAAAGGATTACACCCGAGTTACTAAGAAGGTTTTAACAGTAAGGCTCTGCATGCAGTGTTTGCCATATAGAATATAGTGATGAAGGAGAGATAAAGATGCGGATATTGATCTTAAACGGTAGTCCAAGACCGAAGGGGCATACGAAACAGATGATTCAGGCATTCTGTGAAGGACTGGAAGAGGCTGGTCACGAATGGGATGTATTTGACGTCTGCAAAATGAATATTCACGGTTGTATTGCATACGAATATTGCCATACCAAAGGGAATGGCGCGTGCGTGCAGAAGGATGACATGCAGAGTATCTACAGTCGGCTGATGGAAGCGGAAATGCTGGTTCTCGCTTCTCCAATTTACTATCATGGAATGTCCGGTCAGCTGAAATGCGCGATTGACCGTTTCTATGCCGCAGCATTCCCGAACAGGCCGCCAAAGCTGAAGAAGGTAGCGATGTTTTTGAGCTCGGGAGATTCGTATATTTATGACGGAGCTATATTCTCTAATCCGGGAGATTTTCTGTATTACCTGAAG
>CAZRNI010000027.1:0-15703 GCA_964601425.1 uncultured Eubacterium sp.
CCCGCGACGCCTTCGAGGGTCTGAACTTGATGGACCAGATCATGACGACCAAGCTCCTTGAGACGCTGCCGCAGGCGGAGACGGAAGTTGTTGCGGAAAGAGCTGATGATAAGCGGGGATCCGTATTGGAATCGGAAACCACGAACGTTCCGGATATCGTCAAAGAGGCTGCAGGAAGCAGCGCCGAACCGGAATCTGAGGAAGTACAGGAAACAGTTATCGTTCCAGCAAAGAAACCAAGGACGCCGAAGGCATCAAAGAAGAAAACGGTCAAAAAGAAGGCAGCTGTCCAAAAGCCGCTTTCTGACAGTGCAGCAGATGATAAGGATCCGCACGGCGGTAAAGAGACGGTCTCTACAGGCAGGAAGAAATCATCTGCAGTAAAAGCAACGGATCCTTCCGTCGATGACGACATTCTCTATACTGTCGCCCGTCTCCTGCCCCGCAAGGGAATGGAGTGGTCCGGAACGGCTACAGAGCTGGTAAGCCGGCTGGAGGGGATCGATATCCTTCCTGCCATGCTGACCCGGAAACTCAATGAAAATGCAGAAACACTGCTTTCCGACTACGGCGTGCAGTTCGAACGCGAGCATAATCACGGCGGGCGGATCGTGAGGCTGACCCGTGTCGCTCCGATATCTGCCGGGAAGGCCGCAAAACGCCGGAAAGCAAAGAAGGATGGTGACAAGTGATGAAAGACGATGCATTTGTAAACGGTGCCCGGGACCGACCGGTCCTGCCGGACGAAGAAAAGATCCGGCTCACAAAAGACCGGAAGATCGCGAACCGGGCAAGGGCGGAGGCCGGCATCGAGGAGACTGCATTCCGTCAGGCCGATAAGGCAAGCAGCTTCGCGGCGCGGGAGGAGATATTTTCCCAGGACTTTTCCGGAGGAGATGCTCCGGTATCCCGGGCCGGTACGGCACAGAGGATGCGGATTCGTCGAAGCTACGCGAAGGATGTCCGGGCCGATCTCGGAACAGACGATCCAGTCGATCCCTTTAATGAAGGCGGCATCCGGACAAAGACCGAAGGCCGGGCAGGCTCCGTGTTTCAAAAAGACAGAGGCATTGCTTCAGGAGGACAGTTCTATTCAGAGGACGCGCTTCCGAAAAGCAGTGCCTTTTATGTCGGGGAGGAAGCCGACGGAAAGGCGGCCAAAGGGATTCGAGGCAGGCACCTGGCCGGCAGGCGCTTCCGAAGAACGACGGAAGCCGGAGCGGAAGGGATCCGGGGTACCATCGACGCGAACGTGCTGTCCGGGGAGGAAAGCGACTCGGTTGCATCGGGAACTGTAAGAACCGGATACGGAGCGGCAAGGCGCGGGGCTGAAGGAGCCAAAAAGGCAGTACAGACGGCACGTGGCAGAACCGGTGCCGGTCATTTCACAACAGAAAGAACGACCGCGTCCGGCAGGGATGCTGTCATCAATCCGAAGACCAGCGCATTCTACGGAGGTATTGAAGAAAAGGCTGCAGCCGAAGCCGCAAGGCAGAAGGCCGAAAAAGCCCTGCAGAGGCATCTCATCCGGAAGAATTACCAGACAGCGCCGGAATCGGTGGTCTATATCCCGATCGTCAGCCGGATCCGTGAGAAGGCAAGAGCCAAAAGCGGCCAGGCGGCCGCGGCAGGCACGAAGACGGCAGCAAAAAAGATCGCGGAGTTCTTTGAAGAACATCCGATGCTGCTGATCATCATCCTGATCACCGGGATCCTGGTCATGCTGGTCGGTGCAGCCATATCCGGCGGCACTATGCTGATGACCCACACGGTCGCGCCGTCGACGCTTGCCACGACCTATACTGCGGAAGATGCGGACATCAAAGGCGCGGAGAATGACTACCGGGCGCTGGAAGCGGAACTGAGCAGCAAGGTTACAGATCTGGAGACGAATTACCCCGGCTACTCTTCCTATGAGCTGAATGCCGGCCAGATCGGCCACGACCCCTATAAGCTGGCAGCTTTGCTGACGGTCCTGCATCAGGATTATAAGCGGGAGGACGTGCAGGAGGATCTGCAGAAGATCTTCGAGATGCAGTACAACCTGTCCATGCATGACGAGGCAGGAACTGTCGAGCGGAAGACCGTCCGTGTCGGCCAGTCCCTCGGGAATGTCGTGACGAGCGGCTACTGCAACTGCCCGATCTGCTGCGGCCAGTGGTCCGGCGGACCGACGGCAAGCGGGGTCTATCCGACAGCGAACCATACGATCGCGGTGGACGCTCACAATCCAATCGTTCCCATGGGGACAAAGATCGTGATGAACGGCATCGAGTACACCGTGGAGGACACCGGCAACTTCGCAAGGTACGGCGTGGCATTTGACGTGTATTACGGAGATCATGCCACCGCACAGGCACACGGCCATAAGACCTGGGAGGCATTTATCGCCGATGACAACGGCACACAGGAAGTGGAAGTCCTTGTCTCTTCCGGAAATTCACAGTTCACAGCGGTCCTGAAGAACAATGGCCTGGACTACGTGGCGGAGCAGATGCTCTCCAAAGACGATAAGGAACTCTATGACCTGCTGGTGGAAACCAAGGGCAACAAGCCGGAGCTCTTTGCAAATGACATCTACGCAAACGGAGGCGCAGGCTGGTTCGATTACACGATCGCCGGCGAGGCGCTCTCGGACCAGAAGTTCGCGGGCATGATGGCGGAAGCGACGAAATATCTGGGCTACCCCTATGTCTGGGGCGGATCCAGTCCGGACACGAGCTTCGACTGTTCCGGATTCGTATGCTGGGTTATCAATCATTCCGGAAACGGATGGAACGTAGGCAGGACAACGGCAGACGGTCTCTGCAACATGCTGCCAAAAGTACCGCTTTCCGAGGCAAAACCGGGAGACATCATCTTCTTCCAGGGAACCTATGCCACATCGGGCGCGAGCCATGTCGGCATCATCGTAGGCGACGGGGTCATGATCCACTGCGGATCTCCGATCCAGTATGCCCGGTACGACAGTCCCTATTTCACACAGCACTTTTATTGCGTGGGCCGCTTGCCAACTTAAGGCTTCCGGCCCGCTTTTACGGAGGTAGAACATGACAAAGAAAGAACGGATCGCCGCCGAGATCGAAAAGACGAAGGCGAAGCGGCAGGAACTGACGGAACGACTTGCGGAGCTGGAAAAGAAGTACAGGGAAGAAGAGACCCTGGAGCTTCATGATATCGTCCGCAAGGCAAAAGTGACACCGGAACAGCTGGCGGAGCTTCTTAAGAACTCTCCGCTCACCAGGGAATAACAGGAGGCAGAACGACTATGATAAAAACGAAGATCGCAGCAGTGATGATGGCGGCGGCCATCCTTGCGGGGAGCACGGCATCCCCGGTATTTGCCAACACAGATCCGGCGGCAGAGCAGGCAGATTATACCGCGGAGACCGAAACTACGGAAAAAACAGATACGGAAGGCGCCAGGGAAGAAGGCCCCGGTGAACAGATCGTCCGGGATACGGATGCATCCTCAGAGCAGACAGCTGCCGAAGAGGACCATACGCCCCTTACCCCGGCGGGGAACATGACGCTGGTCGACAACGTCACATCATCCAGTGGCAGCAAGCAGTTCCTGACGCTGACGTCCAGGGACGGGAACTTCTACTATCTCATTATCGACTATGATAAGGACGGCAATGAGAACGTCCACTTCCTGAACCAGGTCGATGAGCGCGACCTGATCGGGCTGATGGATGAGGATGACGCGAAGGAACTGGAGGAGCAGCTGGCGGCAAAGAAAGCGGAGGAGGAAGCAGCAAAGGCCGCCCTTGAAACACCGGCCACCCAGACAGAGGAACCGGAGAGGGAGCCGGTGCCCGAACCTGAAAAGACTTTTGTGATCGCCGGCTATGAGTTCTCGCAGAAGACGGTCGTGGCGGTGATCGGCCTGACACTGGTCGCCCTGATCTGCCTTGCTGGGTTCATCATCCTCACAAAGAGGAAAAAGAACGAGACAAAGAAGCCGGATCCGGACGCGGATTATGACGAGGATTACGGTGATGAGATCGACATCCCGGAAGGCGATATGGACGACGATTTCGATGAGTAACTGAAAAAGGATACGCGGCGGCTGATGCTGCCGCGTTACATGCTATTGACGGGTGGGCAAAACAGGTGTGTTTTGATATTATAAGCGTACACAGAGCGAGAAACGGGGATTTGTAGGGGGGTATAGTGATGTGGTTTTGGTTAGCACTTGGTTCAGCAGTCTTTGCCGCACTGACATCAATATTGGCAAAAGTCGGAATTGAAGGTGTCGGATCCAATCTTGCTACGGCTATCCGCACGATGGTCGTTGTTATAATGGCATGGGGAATGGTTATTATTACGCATCAGCAGGGCGGTATCAGATCGATCAGTCAAAAGAACTGGATTTTTCTGATCCTGTCCGGTATGGCAACGGGAGCTTCATGGCTATGTTATTACAAGGCATTGCAGATGGGAGATGCTTCCAAAGTTGTGCCGATAGATAAGCTGTCCGTAGTTATCACTCTGGTGTTGGCATTTGTTTTCCTTCATGAAGAGTTTACTGCAAAGTCGATGATTGGATGCATCCTGATCGGGGCCGGAACATTGTTGATGGTTCTATAAACAAAAAATACCCAGTTTGAGGAGGACTCTGTTTGAACGAAGCTGAACTTTACAAAGAGCTTGGAAAACTGACAAAGGACAGAGATAAGTGGGAAGAAAGCCTTCCGTATGTTTCTTCTCTTCTTGCTCATGAGTCCGTAAAGATACAGGCAAAAGTACTTTGGCTGGTTGGAGAGATGGGGCTTGCATTTCCGTCTTCGATCAAAGAGCATATTCCTGCAGTTGCTTCCTTTTGCGACAGCGCGGAGCCTCTTTTGCGCGAGCGAGCCGTGAACGCTCTCGGCAGGATCGGGCGGGCGAACTTCCCGGCGATTGAACCGTATTGGAGAGATCTGTTCCGCTTTGCCTCTGATGGGGAAGCACAAGTTCGATTAAGTTTTATCTGGGCGTCGGAAAACATCGCCACAAACACGCCCGGCATTTATGAGAACTATATGCAGGTGTTTGCGGAACTTCTGCGCGATGCGGATGACAGAGTCAGAATGGAAGCGCCGGAGATCTTCCGTGTTCTCGGAAAGCGCAGGCCGGAGTTCGTCATACCGTTTGTGAAGACACTCCGGGAAATAGCAGATACGGATGACAATCGTGTAGTAAGGATCCACTGTCTGGGGGCGATCAGGGCAACGGCATCGCAATAGATCAATGGGGACGAGGTTGAGCTTGTTTTGATGCTAGGATAACGGACGGAGTTATAATAGATGGAGTTTAATGAGAAACTGCAGAAGCTGCGGACAAAAGAAAACCTGACGCAGGAAGAACTGGCGGAAAAGCTCTTTGTTTCCCGTACGGCGATCTCAAAGTGGGAGTCCGGGAGAGGGTATCCGAGTATTGATTCTCTGAAAGCGATCGCCAAATACTTTGATGTGACGATTGATGAGCTGATCTGCGGAGAGGAAATCGTCACTCTTGCCGAACAGGATATAAAAGAATCCGGCAAAAAGTACACGGCCCTCATCTGCGGCATCCTCGATTGCCTTATCATTTTGCTGTTATTCCTTCCGGTGTTCGGGGATACCGGAGCTGCGGGGGTCACATCGGCCGCCCTGCCTGCGATGACCGGCACCCATGCCTGGCTGAAAATAGTATTTATCGCTGTTGTGGGCATCACGGCAGTCAATGGTTTCTGTACGGTCGTGATCAGCAATTTCAACAGACCGCTCTGGAACAAACACCGGCTGGTCACGGGCATGGTGCTGTCAGTTCTTGGAACGATGCTCTTTATCGCCGCGAGACAGCCTTATGCCGGGATCTTTTATCTCTGTCTGCTTGTGATCAAAGGGATCCTGCTGCTGAAAACCAAATGACACGGATCGTGTCAGCCCTGTGAAGAAGCGTTTCTTGAGGTGTCATCCATAAGAAGACAGAATGAGTTTGCCTGCAGGCAAATGATTTCTGAAAGGATGATACACATGAAAATGAAAAACAAATTTACAGCAGCCGGCATCTGCGGACTGCTTACGACCCTGCTGATCATAGCAATCCGTTTTGTCGATGTCCGGGCAATCGGACCGGAGGGGACCCGCGTCGGGCTGTCCCAATTGAACCAATATGTCCTCAGACTGTTCGGCGTGCAAATGCTCTGGTATGAGATCACAGACTGGCTTGGTGTGACAGCGATTTTGGTCGCAGCTCTGTTTGCCGCAGCCGGGGTTATCCAGATGGTCAGGCGAAAAAGTATCCGGAAGGTCGACAGAGAGGTCCTTGCGCTTGGAGGTCTGTATGTCATAGTCATCGGCCTGTACATCCTGTTTGAGACCTTTGTTGTGAATTATCGGCCGGTCATCATGCCGGGCAGCGCACATCCGGAGTCTTCCTTTCCGTCCTCACATACAATGCTTGTGTGCGTGATCATGGGAAGTGCCTTGCAGCTGATCGAAAAGTACATGAAGCGCAGGAGGCTTCGAATCTTTCTGAAAGCCGGTTGTAGTGTTATCATAGGCGTTACAGTGATCGGCCGGCTGGTCTCGGGTGTCCACTGGTTTACAGACATCCTCGGAGGGATCCTGATCAGCGCCATGCTGCTGAGCCTGTACGCGGGGATATTGGAGAAGATGGGAGAAAATGCATGAGTACAAATAAATATACGATCCGTCTTGTAGAAGAAAAGGACTATCGGGCTGTAGAAAATCTTGTCAGGGAGTCATTCTGGAACGTCTACCGTCCGGGCTGCAGCGAGCACTACGTGCTCCATGTGCTGCGGGATGATCCGGCATTTGTGAAAGAGTTGGACTTTGTGATGGAAAAGGACGGACAGCTGATAGGGCAGAATATGTTCATGAAGACGATCATCAATGCCGATGACGGCAGAATCATTCCCGTCCTTACGATGGGACCGATCTGTATAACACCAGAATTAAAGCGAAAGGGATACGGAAAAGCTCTGCTGGATTATTCCCTGGAGAAAGCGGCGGAGCTTGGCCATGGCGCTATTCTGTTTGAAGGAAACATCGGGTTCTATGGTAAGAGCGGATTTGACTATGCCGGAAGGTTCGGTATCCGCTATCATGACCTGCCGGAGGGTGCGGACGCTTCCTTCTTTCTCTGCAAAGAACTGACGCCCGGATATCTCGACGGCATCACCGGTGTTTATCAGACGCCGCAGGGTTATTACGTGGACGATGCGGATGTCGACGTGTTTGACAAGGAATTCCCGGTCAAAGAGAAATTGAAACTCCCGGGCCAGCTGTTCTGAGGGCAACAGCAGGTTGCGTGTTAATTCGGACGCTTCGTATTATGATGGTCTCGAAGGAGGTGCGCACATGAATACAAAAGACGTTCTATATGAACTTCGTACAAAAAACGGCCTGTCGCAGGATGAACTGGCAGGAAAGGTGTTTGTGACCCGTCAGGCGGTATCCCGCTGGGAAAACGGGGAAACGGTACCGAACACAGAGACATTAAAACTGCTGTCGAAGCTCTATGACATATCCATCAATACACTGCTGGGCTCTCCCCGTCAGTTGGTCTGCCAGTGCTGCGGCATGCCGCTGGAAGATACGATCATCGGCAGGGATAAAGACGGATCGCTCAATGAAGACTACTGCAAATGGTGCTACGCGGACGGGACCTATACCTACAGCAGCATGGACGATCTGATCGATGTCTGTGTTAGCCATATGGTAAATGAAAACTTTTCCGAAGAACAGGCCCGTTCCTACATGAAGCAGCTGCTGCCGACACTGGATTACTGGAAGCGTTATGAGGAACTTGGCGACGACGGCCAGTTTGAAGCCTTCAAGAAACAGCTGATCGAAGAGATCAACGATCTTCATATCGAAGGCATGCCCAAGGTGGAGAAGCTGAATGCCCTTGTCGGACAGTATGTCAATCTGGAGTATCCGCTTCCAAACGGCGCGCGGGCGAAATTCCTGAACGATCAGACGACGTATCTGGGAAACCAGCTGGAGCCGGAATTCGGCGGGGACCGTTGCTTCGGTGTTCTTGCGAATATGGATTTTATCCTGATTTGCACATATAAGGCAGACGGGGAAGATCCGGAATTGGTCCTTTATAAAAAGAGACAGGGCCTCGTTTAGCGGTCCGGAAAACAGAAGATTGATCAGCAGCGGTTTTTGCACCATGCGGAGCCGCTGTTGTTTTGTCATAAAAACTCATTTGATGGGAAATTACCCATTGTTTTGATATGATGGATCTATAAAGAAAGATCATAGAGTCCTAAATTTAATCCCAGTCTGTAAGATAGAGGCTCTTTTGTCGTCTTATAGTATAGAAGACAAGGCGGGAATTCTTCCGTCGGAAAGGAGCTGCCGTATGCGCTTCCAAATAAAGATAAAAACTATGGCACTGCTGATCACGGCACTGTTCTTTGTATCCCTGCTCGTTTCCTGCGGCAAAAACAAAGAAGATGTGCATGTGTTTCGTGGGCATATAACGGCAATCGAGAATGGATCCATGCTTGTCACGCCGGCAGAAGGATCGGAGGAGCTGAAATCATCTGATTCCTTCCAAATCGCGATCCGGGACATGCCGCCCTCTCCCGAACCGGAGGCCGGAGATACTGTTGAGATCACGTATTCCGGAGGCATTCAGGAGACGTATCCTGCAGGTCTTGACAACGTCATAAGCATCACGGTTGTAGAAAAAGCATCCAAACCGGCAGCAGAAAGCGCAGGCAAGGCAGAAGATGCAGATACAGGAAACACTGTGACCATAGAATCCTGTATCCCGGAGAAGTCCATTCTGTGGTTTCGGGACGATCCGGATGCGGCAAAGCTCATGGCCGATATGAACGACGGAAAGATCCCGTCCATGTGCAATGTCTTGTATGATGAGATGGGATCCCGACCTGAAGTGACTGTGACCGATCCGGAAACGATCACGGATCTTTATAATCGTCTGGCACTCATGTCCGTAGGCGAAAAAAGCGAAATGAGCATTACCGACAGCTATCACCATATCCGTTTCACACTTCAGGACGGAACAAATGTGGGCTGGAGCTTTGAAGGCACAGAGCTCCTCTGTGTCGGAACAGAGAATTATGAGGTCAAAGATGAAGGCAATCTCTGGTTCCAGGTACGGTGGCTGCAGGAAGCGGAAATGGGATACGAAGAGGTCACAAATGACAGTCAGTCCGAAGCGCACGCAGGAATGACGGCCGCAGCCGGTCCGTACGGGCAGATATCACTGCAAGTACCGGATAACTGGAGCGCACAGGCTGTCGATGTAGATGAAGAGGGCCTGATGTATGGGCTGTACGGATTGGTTTTGAAGCCGGATACGGCAGCCGGCAGCGGACAGATCGAAGTTTTCTGCACAAACAGCTTCGGCGTCTGCGGTACCGGTCTTGTTGAAGAAGAGATCACGCTGGCCGGCGGTAAGGCAGCCGTCGGTACCTACGACGGGCACGAACACTGGGATTTCATCGTTTTTGGCGAGTTGAAGCCTTCCGTTGTCGCGCAGCACACGGAGTGCGATTCGTGGACTGCGGACATGTGGGACGAAGCCATGCGCATCCTCGACACGGTCCGGTTTGATCCTTCCATAACAGAAGGCGGTATCGGTGAGTATATTCCGGAGTCGGAGAATGACGAGATCGCCGTTAGCATGGACGTGTACCACGTCACGCCGAGCGGACTTACCGTGCGCTTTCGCCAGTACGACAGCCGCGAAACCGGCGAGCTGACGTATGGGGAAGGCTATCTGCTGGAAAAGAAGAGCGGAAATACCTGGGAAGCCGTCCCGATGATCATCGAGAATGGCGCGTTTACAGACGAGGGATATACGATTCCTCCGGAAGGCGAGGCAGAGATGGAGACCGACTGGGAATGGCTGTACGGAAAGCTTACTCCCGGCACTTATCGGATCAATAAGACCGTAATCACCACTAACAGCACAGAGGATGGTTATAAGACTTACAGCCTTTACGCCCAGTTTTTCCTTAGCTAAATTACGAGTAGGACGTATAAAGCAGGCCTGCAAATATCCTGAAAACTGAAGGAAGGGAGGATCCCACCATGGATGATGCCGGAATCGTGTCATTATACTGGAAAAGAAATGAGAAGGCGATAGCGGAGTCCTCCGCAAAATATGGGACTTACTGTCATTCGATTGCCAATAACATACTGAAGAACCATTCCGATGCGGAGGAATGCGTCAATGACACCTGGCTACGCGCATGGAACGCGATGCCGCCTCAGAAACCGTCCATCCTCCAGGTATTCTTCGGGAAGATCACCCGTAATCTGTCCTTTGACCGCTATAAGCTGCTGCACCGACAGAAACGCGGCGGCGGGCAGATCGACCTTGTTCTGGAGGAACTGGAAGAAATCACGTCGGGACAGCCGGATCCCGAAATGATGCTTGTCAAAAAAGAGCTTGCAGAAGAGATCAATGCGTTCCTTGCAGGCCTTCCGAAAGAAAAGCAGACCATATTCATCCTTCGCTACTGGTATGCGGAGAGTATTTCCGAAATCGCCAGGCGATGCGGCAAGAGCGAGAATAACGTATCCGTATCCTTAAACCGTATCCGTGGCAGACTGCGGGATCATCTTACGGAAAGGGGTTACAGCATATGAACAAAGAAGAATTGTTTGAAGTTCTTGAAGAGATCGACGAAAACAGTGTAAAGGAAGCTGCCAAGTACAAGGGCAGTAAAAAGCCCTCCTGGACAAAATGGGGAGCGCTGGCCGCCTGCGCAGTCATCTGTTTGCTGGCCGCTGTCATTGTACCCCGTCTGAATCGCGGGACACCGGAGCAGGAAGAAGCCGTGGCGGAAGTCGAAAGCGCTGCCGTGGAAGACGCCCCACAGGCAGAAGAACAAATCGCAAAGACAGCAGAAACTGCGGAGGCAGTCGAAGAAGAGACCTCAGAAGATACAGCGGACAGCGCACAGGCTGCAAAGATCCCAGAAGGCATAACGCTTGCAGCCGCCATCTATCCTGCGCCTGTTGCGGAGGATATGACCGCCCAGGAATTTGTAGAAAGTGATGAACACTGGGAATGGTGGGATTCTTACCAGAAGATGATCGAGACATCCTCTGACTATCAATACCGTTCCGGGATGAGCAGGTATTATCAGGACATGATGGAGAACATCCTTATCTCCGAAGATGAGAACACTGTCTGCTCCCCGCTGAATACCTATGTCGCGTTTGCCATCCTGGCGGAGGTATCGGACGGCAATACGCGTCAGCAGATCCTCGATATGCTGAAGGCTCCGGACATCGGGACCCTCCGAACACAGGTGAAGGCAATCTGGGAGTGCAACTGCGTGGACACGCCGATGCTGAAGAGCCTTCTGGCGAATTCCCTCTGGCTGCGCGAGGCAACGGATTACAATACAGATACGCTCTCCGAAGTCGCGAAGCAGTATTATGCCTCATCGTTCAGCGGCGATACGGCATCTCCGGAAATGAGCGAGGCCCTGCAGGCATGGACCAACGAAAACACCGGAGGCCTGCTTGGTGAATACACGAAGGATATGCGCCTCGATAAGGACACTGTTCTGGCGATCGTCTCCACGATCTACTACAGAGCAGCGTGGGTCGATGAATTCCGTGAGCAGAACAACACACGGGAGACGTTCCATGGGACGAAGGGCGATACGACCGTGGACATGATGCACTGCTCCGACATGCTTGGCGTGTACCGGACAGATGCTTTCACATCCGTCGGACTGAACCTCAGCGACAGCGGGGCCATGTATTTCTATCTGCCGTCAGAGGGCACGGATGTAAATGACCTGGTGAGCGATCCGGATATTCTGAAAGCGACGGATTACGACAATATCGATAACTGGTCATATCCCGAGGTTCACCTGTCTGTCCCGAAGTTCAAAGTGTCCGGGAAAACGGACCTGCTTGAGATCATTCAGAAGCTCGGGATCACGGATGCTCTGGACTCGGCGCTGGCAGACTTCTCTCCGCTCTCGGATACACTTGAGGACGTCTATTTAAGCACGGCAGAGCATGCGGCCATGGTCGAGATTGATGAGCACGGTGTGACCGGTGCGGCTTACACGGAGCTGGCGCTTGCCGAAGGTGCCGCGGAACCCGATGAAGTACTGGATCTCGTATTTGACCGGCCGTTCTTGTTCGTGATCACTGGAAAAGATGGATCTGTCCTGTTCTCGGGTGTGGTTCGGAACATTGAGTCATGATCAGTGTTTAAGCAGAAGAACTTCATCAAGCCTCCAGAAGGAGAAGATATACATAGCGGTTTCGCACAGCGCGGAGCCGCTTATTTTTTGCCCTGAAGGAGGAAACCATCATGCCGAAAAACACCAATATCACCCTGACACCCGAAGAGCTGCAGCTCCTGCTCGAAGCCATGGAAGACGAGGAATTCATCATGTCCATCCCGCTTTTACTGGAAGATCTGGATAAGGAGGATTTCGATGCCGAAAAAGAAGCCCTATAAGCTGGACCGGGTCGCGATCCGGATGGTGAAGGAACCGCCGCTTTATTCGGATGTTCCTCTCTCAAATCCGGAAGCCGTGATCAAAGTGATGCGGGATGTCTTTAAAGAATACGACCGGGAAGTGGTCGCCCTTGTGAGTCTCAAGAGCAACATGAAGCCCGTGAACCTGAATATCGTGAGTCTCGGAGCGATCGACCAGGCCGTCGTTCATCCGAGGGAACTGCTGAAGAGCGCGATCCTCTCCAATGCGGCCGCTGTCCTCATTGCCCACAATCATCCGTCGGGGGACTTATCTCCTTCGCGGCTGGATATTTCCATGACGGACCGGATGCAGCAGGTCTTTTCCATCATGGGGATCGACATCGTGGATCACATCATCATCGGTGACAACGACAATTACTATTCGTTCCGCGAGCATCAGGAAATGCCGGTCGGCCAGCCGCATTACACGGAGGAGCTGGCAGAGATTCGGCTGAAGGAGCAGTTCCCGTTAAAGCCAGATTCCGTTCTGGATCAGCTGCAGGCGGCAAAAGAGGAATCGAGAACGGCAGGATCAGCAGCTCACACAGATAAATCAATCAGAAAAACAAATAGCCGGGACGACCCCGGCAGATAGGAGGCCTTATGCCGAAAGGATATAAACTTGTGATCACAGAGAAGCCGTCCGTTGCGAAAGCTTACGCCGATGTCCTCGGCGCAAAGAAAAAGCAGGACGGCTATTTTGAAGGAAATGGTTATTTCGTCAGCTGGTGCGTCGGCCACCTCGTGGAGCTTGTCATGCCGCAGGACTATGATGAGAAATACCGGAAATGGCTGGCGGAGGATCTGCCGATCATTCCGGAGGAATGGAAATACCGGGTCACATCTTCCACCCGGAAGCAGTTCAATATCCTGGAAAAGCTGATGAAGCGGAAGGATGTATCGGAGATCTACTTCGCGGCGGATGCCGGCCGGGAAGGGGAACTCATCAACCGGCTCGTATACCGGCAAGCCGGCTGTACGAAGCCGTTCAAGCGGATCTGGCTCTCTTCCATGGAGGACGCCGCCATCAAAGAGGCATTCGCCCATCCGCGGCCGGGTTCGGACTACGACAATTTATTCGAAGCCGCCAGATGCCGGGAGCAGGCGGACTGGATCGTCGGGATCAATGCGACCCGGCTTTTTTCATGCCTTTACCGCGACACTCTGAACATCGGACGTGTGATGACGCCTACGCTGGCAATGGTGGTCGAGCGGGAAGACGCGATCAACAGTTTCGTTTCGGAGCCTTACTATGTGGTACGACTCACGGCGGAGGGCGTAGGCTTCGACAGCAGGAAATACAAAAGCAAAGAGGAAGCTCTTCAGCTGGCCCGTGCATGCAAGGCGGCCGGAGTTGCCATCGTGCAGGATGTTTCCGTGAAGCAGAAGAAAGAGAATCCTCCTCTCCTCTTCGATCTGACGACTCTGCAGAGGGAGGCCAACAAACGGTTTGGCTTCTCCGCCCAGCAGACACTGGATTATGCCCAGAGCCTGTATGAGAAGAAGCTCCTCACCTATCCCAGGACGGACAGCCGGTATATCACGTCCGATATGGAAAAGACGATCCCCGTTCTGATCCGGAAAACCGTGGAGCCGGTGACCGGGATCGCTGGGGAAAAGGATCTGCAGGTAAAACAGTTTGTCAACGACGCCAAAGTAACCGACCATACGGCGCTCCTGCCAACGATAAACGCAGCAAAAACAGATCTTGATGCGCTTCCTTCCGGTGAACGCTCGATCATGCACATGGTCATGTTGCGGCTGCTTTCCGCCACATCCGCCCCACATGTTTATGAAGAGACCAAAGTCACGGTCAGCTGCGGCGGAGAGGAATTCACAGCCAATGGCAAACGGATCCTGGATATCGGATGGAAGAAATACGAGCCGGAAAATACGAAAGAAACGATACTCCCGGTATTTAAAAAGCGCATGCAGCTGACACCGGAGGAGATCGCCATCAAGAATGGCCAGACAAAGCCTCCCACCCGCTTCACAGAAGGTACGCTCCTTCACGCGATGGAGACTGCGGGGAAAGACGACATTCCTGAGGAAGCAGAACGATCCGGCATCGGCACGCCGGCCACCCGGGCAGGGATCATCGAAAAGCTGGTGCGGATCGGATTTCTTAAGCGAACCGGTGATAAAAAGACAAAAACGCTGGCACCGACGGAAAAAGGAATCTTCCTGATCAGCCTTGTGCCGAAAGAACTGCGATCAGCCGCATTGACAGCTGAGTGGGAGAAGAAACTGCTGGCGATCGAAAAAGGTGTACTGGCACCGGGTGCGTTTATGGCGGATATTAATTCTTTCATAGCTCAGGTGGTAGAAACCGAAAAAGCGAAACCGTTACCTTCCGGAAGGAGGCGGTCATGAGCGTCCCGTATATGACACCGGACCAGTTGCGCCGGGCAAAGCGCCTGATCAGGGCGGAATGCTGCAATTACGATGCGGAGCATAATGAGTGCTTCGCACTGGATGAGGGAGATGGATGTGTCTGTGTGCAGTCCATCTCCTATTCTCTTTTGTGCCGGTGGTTCCGGGACTACGTGCTTCCGCTTGATGAAAAGCTGCGGATGGAGCTCCTGCCGCCAGACAACACGAAAACTTGCGAGATCTGCGGGCGGGAGTTCATCCCGAAAAGCAACCGTGCTATCTATTGTCCGGACTGCGCAAAGGAACGGATTCGGCGGAAAGCAAGAGAACGCATGCGGCGCAGCAGAGAAAACCGGAATGACGATTAAACAGCAGAAAAACAGGCAGGTCTGTTCGCATTTAGAGGCTTCGGAACCCGCATAAACACTGGACGTTTTCCATGCGAAATGAAGGTATGCGATACTTTTATCCTTTACCCCCGAAATCGGGGTTCTAAATGCGAACATTTCCTGCCGGAAAGCAGGTGAACAGCACATGAAGAAATCCTATAAAAACAAATCCGACCGCTCCTCCCGCACCGACAAACTGAACGCCATCATGAAAAAGCTGGAGGACGGTGTAAAAGACCTTTTCACTTCGGAGAACTATCAGAAGTATCTCCGTACCATGTCCAAGTTCCATCACTACAGTTTTAACAACACACTTCTCATCGCACTTCAAAGGCCGGATGCCACACTGGTCGCGGGGTACGGCGCCTGGCAGCAGAAATTCCACAGACAGGTACCCCCAGCCCCCGCGATACTCTTTACCGCTACAGCACCGCCGCCGAACGCGCCGA
>CAZRNI010000028.1:0-12355 GCA_964601425.1 uncultured Eubacterium sp.
ATTGATCTGAAAGGATTCACAGACCGGTATTACAGCGAAGTACTGCAGGGCAGCCGGAAAATTGTTATGGATTTCATCAGGGAAGCGGTAAAAATCTGCTATGTAGAGCTCACGACACTCATTATTCCGGGAGAGAACGACACAATAGAAGAGATGGAGCAGATCGCCGGCTGGATCGCAGGACTCACCGATGTATTCGGGGGCCTGCGGGGCAGCGATATCCCGCTTCACATCTCACGGTTTTTCCCGCGTTTCCATATGCAGGACAGAGGTCCGACGGATGTCGGGCTGATATACAGGCTGGCTGAGAAGGCGCGGGAAACGCTGGCGTATGTATATACAGGGAATTGTTAAACTCAGTGGATCAGTCCCCCGCCTCAGATGCGTGGAGCGTCAGGCGGTGCATTCTGAAAGGGCGGATATTTGTCATTCCTGCGAATTCTATCTGAGCAGGAAGACAAATATCCGTCCCTTGTTGTCTGAAAATTAGCCCTTGATTCCTCCAAAAACCGTGTTATAATGAACTCCTGAAACATTTCGCTTCCTTTATTCATAGCTTTCTTGTTTGTTGCAAAGTGGTTCTTGCAATGCCTGTAAAAAAGTGATGACATCGGCCGGAATGCCCGGCTGGAGGAGGCATTTTTGATTGACCAGAAAGTTTACTCATTAATCAAAGTAGCTGAGAAGGGAAGTTACACGAGAGCGGCAAATTCGCTCGGACTGACCCAGCCGGCCGTCAGCCAGCACATCCGTATGCTGGAGGATGAGCTGCAGGTGCGTCTGTTTGAGCACAGCCACAATCAGATCCATCTCACTGCGGAAGGAGAAGTCGCCGTTGACTATGCGAAACGGCTGGTTTCTCTGGAAGAAAATATGTACCGCGCCGTGAAGAACGAGAAGCAGAAGATCACATCACTGACCGTCGGGATTTCACATACGATGGAATGCAGTAAAGTGGTCGGTGCGCTCGCGTCATTTGCGGATCGGGACGCCGGCATGATGATCAAGATCATTACGGAATCGACCGTCAGCCTCTACCGGAAACTCCGGAATCTGGAGCTGGATTTTGCAGTCGTTGCCGGGCGATCTGCCGATGCCGGTCGGCAGTGCCTCCAGTTGGAGTCCGAATCGCTGGTGCATGCGGTGGCGCCGGATCATCCCCTTGCGCAAAAAGAGACGATCACGATCGATGAGCTGAAAAAAGAGCAGCTGATCCTGCGCCTGCCGACTTCCAACACCATGCGCCTTTTCACGGCAAACCTCGTCAGTCAAAACCTGAGCCTCGAAGATTTCAATGTCATCCTTGAACTGGACAATATTGCAACAATCAAAGATCTGATTCGCAGGAACTTCGGCGTATCCATCCTCGCAAAAAGCGCGTGTCTGGATGAGCTGAAAAAGCATAAACTCGAAGTTCTGTCAATCGAAAATCTCAGTATGAACCGTGAAATTAATCTCGTCTGCAGGTCGGATTATGAGCATCCCGAGCTGCCTGAGAAAATCGTGCAGATTTATAAGAATATCTGAGAATTGCATGTGAGCATGTGACCCGGCTTCGGACGTCAGCCCTAAGAGGGCAATCCTGTCTGATCGGGCACAGGTCTGCAAAAAAATATTTTCGCGGCCAGGGAAGGAATGTTATGAAAAAAGCATGTTACGATACCATGATTGTGGGACCGGTCTCGCTGGATATCATGATTGACTGTCACGATAACGAAGAGCATCTGGTGGGCGGCGCTTCCGTCCAGTCCGGATTTGCGGCTTCCAATGTCGGTGCGAGAACGGCTATTTTTACCAAGGCAGGCGACGAAGTTGACATTTATAAGGTGTTTGCGGACTGTCCGGCAGATGTTTACTGGAGACCGTCAGCACACTGCACATCTATCCGTAATAAATACTTTACGGAGGATAAAGAGCGCAGAGAATGCACGCTGATTTCCAAATCTGATCAGTTTACGTTTGAAGAACTGCCGCCGGTTGAGACAAAAATCTATCATTTTGCCGGCCTGACAGTCGGTGATTTCAACGATGAAATCTTTGAAAAGGCTTCTGCACTGGGCAAGGTCGCGGTTGACGTACAGTGCCTGCTCAGAAGGGGTGAGCCGGACGGATCGATGACGTTCCACGACTGGGCGGATAAGAAGAAATACCTGCCGTTTATTGATTTCCTGAAGACCGACGCGGCAGAGGCTGAGATTCTGACCGGTGAGACAGACCGCCGGGAAGCGGCACGCATCCTGCACGGCTGGGGGGCAAAGGAAATCCTGATTACGCATAACACTGAAGTCCTCGCCTATGACGGAAATGAATTTTACACCTGCCCGATCCGCGCGCGGAGCTTTGCAGGCAGAACCGGCCGCGGCGATACGACATTCGCAGGCTATCTGACAGAGCGCCTGCATGCCGATATTCCGGAAGCACTGCTCTTTGCGACAGCGCTGGTATCCCTGAAAATGGAAACCTCCGGTCCGTTCAGGGGAACAAGGGAGGATGTTGAGAAATATATTGCGGATTTTTATACGGATGTGAAATGATTCGATACCCGCCGCATGTAGAGGCGGGGAAATCCTCATCCGAGTTGATGTGGGGCTGGAAACAGCCCCATATTTCATGAGAATAAATGTAATCGTTTACATTGATTTCGGGCATAAAAAAGTGCACAAAAAACGCATGCGGTTTCTTGATGATATTCACAAAAATCAGTTTTTGCGCGAAAAATAAGGGTTTCGTGGATTGAATTTAAGATTAATATGTGTTAGGTTATAGGGCATAGGCAAAGCTTGAACCACAGCTTTTATAAGCAAAAATGTAAACGTTTACATTACGGGCGGCACCAAAGCAGTACCAAAGCAGCAAAGGAAGCAGTATGGCCCATACAATTAAAGATGTTTCAAGATTATCAGGTGTGTCTACGGCAACGGTTTCCCGGACGTTTTCCAATCCTGATTCCGTGAAGAAAGCGACGCGGGATAAGGTGATGGAAGCGGCGCGGATCCTCAATTACGAGCCCAACGCGATCGCGCGGTCCATGAAGCTGCAGCAGACGGAGAAGATTGCATTTCTGATCTGCAAGGCGTACGGATCGATACTGGACGAGTTTTATGCGGGGATCTGTGACGGAATTATGCAGGCGACAAACCGCTCCGACTACCAGCTTCTGGTTTCCACAGAACGCGACTGGACCTCGATGAAGCGCAATCAGGTTGACGGCGTGATTCTCGGCGGAAATGCATCTCTGAAGCTGATTCAGGAGTGCAATCGTCTGGATATGAAAATTGTTCTGGTGAACAACGAAGTCGGCGGATTTGATTTTCCGTGTGTCGTTGCGGATGAGGAGATGGCAGTGCGGCTCGGGGTCGAGCATCTCATTTCACGCGGCCATACCCGGATCGGCATGCTGGCAGGAAGGTTTTCTCCGTACGTATGTGAGCGGCGTTACAACGCGTTCAAGTCCGTGATGGAGGAGAAGGGACTGCCGATTCTTCCCGGACACGTTATGATTACGGATCCGGATCTTGCGGCAAGCACGGACGCTGCCGTTACGATGATGACGCAGGCGGAACCGCCGACAGCCATCCTCGCGGCAAATGACGAGATTGCCACCGGAACCATGAAAGCGGCGATCCGCCTGGGCAGACGTGCGCCTGACGACATAGCGATCCTCGGTATCGATGATTCCCGCGTCTGCACGGCGCTCGAACCGGAGCTTACATCGGTTCATATTTTCCGGGACCAGATGGGCGTGCAGTCGGCAAAAATGCTGCTTGCGCTCCTGCAGGGAAAGGAACCGGAAGAAAAGCGTCTGGTCATTAAACCGGAGCTGATTATCAGGAAATCCACCTGAATCATGGAGGTTAACAACAATGAAACAAAAGAAGGTTTACACAGTAGTCAAAGTGGTACTGTTGATTGTACTGCTGTTGATTGCACTGTTTCCGATTTACTGGCTGATCGGACTCTCCATCCGCCCGATGTCGGAAATGAAGGGGCACATTTCCCTGATCCCGCATTCCTTCACATTTGAACACTTTGTCGCACTGTTCAAGGAAAAAGGATTCGGAACCGCCCTGGTTAATTCAATGAAGACAACATTGATCTCGACCGTGCTGGCCCTGATCATCGGTCTTTGCACAGCGTATGTACTGGCGCGCAGAAGATTCCAGTTCGGCCTGAAGGAGCCGCTGTCCTTCTGGGTCATGCTGATCCGAATCCTTCCGCCGGTTGCATTTACAATTCCGCTGTATATCATGTTCGCAAAGACAGGTGTTCTGAACTCCACGGTTCCGGTCATTCTCTCCTGTATCCTGATCAACATCACATTTATTATCTGGTACATGATCAGCTTCTTCCAGGGACTGCCGGAGGAGATCGAAGAATCCGCCCGAATCGACGGCGCGACAGAGTGGCAGCTGTTTGTAAAAATCGTTCTGCCGCTGGTAGCACCGGGTATTGCGGCTGTTGCAATGCTTTCCTTCCTGTATGCATGGAATGAATACACCTACAGCGTTATCTTTGTGCAGCAGGCGTCCAACTACACGATCCCGCTTGCACTCGCTACGCTGAATACAGAGGACAACCTGACGAACTTCGGTCTGACCGCAGCGGGCGGCGTTATTTCCGTCATCCCGATCACCCTGTTTGTCATGTTCGCGCAGAACTATCTGATCGCGGGACTTTCCAGCGGTGCCGTGAAAGATTGAGCGATATGGAGGCATAAGGGGATATACACACAGAAAATACTGCTAAAATCCGCTGCAGAACAGCACAAATGGATAGAAAGCAGCATCATAGAAACAAATTATTTACACTAAGGTAGGAGGAACATCATGAAATTGAAAAAAATACTTTCCGTAGGAATGGCAGCAGCCATGACGATCTCTCTGGCAGCATGCGGATCATCCGGCAGCGCAGAAAAGGCATCCTCTGCAGCTTCTTCTGCAGCAGCATCTTCTGCATCTTCTGCAGCATCTGACGCAGGCAGCGCAGACGGCGAAGGCGTCAAGCTGACACTTGCAGCACGCGGCGGCACATATTCAGAGGTCCTGAAGGCAGCGATCCCGGCATTCGAAGAGAAGACCGGATGCACTGTCGAACTGCTTGAGCTTGAGGGCGATGACCTGCACAGCAAGCTGGCGCTGGACGCTCCGAACAAAGAGGGCGCATATGATCTGGCTATGGTTGACGGCTCCTGGGTTGCAGAGTTTACAGAGAACAACATCGCTGCAAACCTGACAGAACTGGGCTACAGCTATGACGACGATCTGATTCCGGCTACATATGAGACACTGACTGTTGATGACGATGCATATTTCGCACCGTTCTTCGGAAATGTTACCGTTATGATGTACAACAAGGAGCTGGTTGAAGCTGCAGGCTACAAGGCAGAAGACATCACTTCCTGGGAAGACGTCATGGCAATCGCACAGAAGACAAACGAAGCAGGCAAGAACGGTTTCGTTACCCGCGGCGGCGGCGCTGACCCGGTTCTGACCGATTTCCTCCCGGTTCTGTTTGCACACGGCGGCACACTTGTAGATGAAAACAACCAGCCGACCGTTGATAACGATGTATTCAAAGAGGCACTGCAGCAGTACATCGACCTTGCAAAGCTCGGTCAGACAATGGAAAAAGATGATATGGTAGCAAACGTTGAGAACGGCGACGGCGCACTCGCAACAATCTGGCCGGGCTGGTATGCACCGGAAGCAGACAGCGCAGCTGACTACATCGTTGCACCGACAAAACTGACAAAAGACGGCGAAGACCAGAACACATCCGTACTCGGCGTATGGGAGCTGGCAGTTATGAACAACAGCACACACAAAGAGCTCGCTGAGCAGCTGCTCGAGTACATCATGGATCCGGAAGTCCAGATGGAAAGCGTAGAGGCAGGCGGCGTACCGTGCCGTGTATCCGTTCTGGAAGATGCAGACGTCCTCGCTGCACATCCGCAGTATGCAATCATCGAGAAGGCACTTGAGAGCGGTGCTTCCCGTCCGGTTATCACACAGTGGAACGAGTTCTGCGAGACACTCGGAACAGAGCTTGACAACATCATTAAGGGAACAGAATCCATGGACGACGGACTTGCAAATGCACAGTCTGATCTGGAAATGATCATGATGGACTAATCAGCCGGGGGCTGCCGCATGAGATGTTTCGTGCGGCAGCCCGGCATCAAGAGAAACCTGTTTGGAGATTATTATGAAAAGAGCAAAGAATGCTGACGTTTCCAGCGTGACGTCAAATAATAAAGCATTTCCGAGGCTGATGATCTCGCCGACGGTACTTGTGCTGCTGATTATGACAGCATATCCGGTAATCTTTACCATTTACTACAGCTTTACGGATTACAACTACCTGAAGCAGAGCAGCAAATTCCTCGGACTGCGGAACTATGCCAAACTTCTGACAAACCATACATTCCAGGTTTCCATCTGGAATACCGTAAAATTCTGCATTCTGGCAGTCGTTCTCGAGGTTTCCATCGGACTGTTGCTGGCAGTATTTGTTCACAGTTTTACCAAAGGCCAGAAGGTGCTCCGCACCCTGTTCCTGCTGCCGTATCTGCTTCCGCAGATCACAGTTGCACTGGCATGGAAAATGATGCTTTCCAACAACTACGGCATCATCAACCAGCTGCTTCAGGCAATCGGGCTGAAAGGGCATAACTGGTTCATGGAGGTCGGGACGGCGTTCAACACGATTGTCGTCATTGACGTCTGGCAGAATGTGCCATTTGTATTTCTGATGTTGTATGCGACGCTGCAGACCGTTTCGCAGGATCAGTACGAGGCGGCGCAGATCGACGGCGCGAATACATGGCAGCAGTTCTGGAACATTACCATTCCGAACATCAAGGGAGGAATCATCCTGTGCGCACTGCTCAGAACGATCGATACCTTCCGTCTGTTCGATAAGGTCAATGTCCTGACAGGCGGCGGCCCGGCAGGAACGACATCCACCATCACGCAGTTCCTGTACAACTACGGCATCAAGAGCATGAAGTTCGGGCTTGGATCGGCCGGCGCGATCATAATGGCTGTCATCGTCCTTGTATTGTCCAGTGCATATATTAAGCGGACAATCAAATGATGTGTCAGATGAAGAATCAAATGCCGGTGATGAAGCAGTCGCCGGACGGGGTGCCGGCGGCGAAGCAGGCACCGGATCGCAGCGGCATGTTTACCATGCTGATTGACGGCGGCAGCAGCGACGCCGCGGAATTTGCGGAAAATCAGACCGGCCGGATGCCTCTTGCGGCTTATCTGAAGCAGATCAGATGCGATCACATTGATCTGCTCGTCAACACACATATTCACGAAGACCACACAAGCGGTCTTCTGGAAGTTGTCAGATCCATCCCGGTGGATGCGTTCTGGCAGCCACTGCCGGAAACAGTCCGGCAAAAACTTCCGGAACTGGATCCGGGAATCGCCGAAACTGTCACGGGCGCGAAATATATCCAGTCAATCAACGACTTTCAGGAAATCTGTAATCGTCTCACAGGCAAGGTCAGCCAGGTCTCGGCTAAAACAGAACCGGTGGAACTTTCCGGCGGCCTGCGGATTCGGGTACTCTCACCTGACAATGCAAAAACAGAGGAACTGGCAGCACTGATGACGGGAATAGCAGACGCAGCGGCAGGGGAAGAAGCAGATCTGCGCCGCGCATGCTGCCGCGCAGACGCAAATATGAACAATCTTTCGGTGATTTACAGCTGGAGTATGCGGGAAAGAAAATCCTGCTGCCCGGCGACACCAACCGGGACGGTTATGCCGGAATCGCTGAAGCTGATCTGAAGGCCGATATCTTCAAGGTCGGCCATCACGGACAGCAGGACGGCATCAGCCGGGAAATGTTCCGGAAAATCCGTTATCTGCTGCGCATCCAGCGACCGCAGATACGACAGCGCCGATCCGGAAATCCTGTCTATGATGCAGGAAGAAGGCGCAGAAGTGTATTTTTCGGACTGCCCGCCCGTGCCGGAAGGCATGCAGCAGGCACCAGCGCATACCGGGCTGGTGTTTGAGGTTGGCGGGGACGGAACGATTTGTGTGAGGTACGTGTAAGAACTTTTTATATGGGGACGGATATTTGTCTTCCTGCTCAGGTGGAATTCGCAGGGCAGACAAATATCCGTCCCCTTCTTGCGCTGTGGAATTCGCAGGAGAGATAAATGTCCGTCCCTTTTACAGTCTTTGAATACTACCTATATGGGAAGAAAGATTTGTGCAATATTACTATCCTGTCGCCTCTTTTTCGATAAATTCTATCGGATATTTGCATTTTGCGCGACAATGTTGTAAAATGATAAAGTAATTTGGTTTTGGTGAGAGGAGAGTTAGTATGAGTAACATAGGTCAAAGAATTAAAAACGTAGGTCCGGGCGCGCTGGTCGCAGCTGCGTTTATCGGACCGGGTACTGTCACGTCGTGTTCTATTTCAGGTGCAACAGCGGGCTACACACTTTTGTGGGCGATGCTGCTTTCGGTTATTTCCGTTATCATTATGCAGTCCATGGCGGCACGTCTCGGAATTGTTTCCGGCATGGGCCTCGGCGAGGCGCTGCGTGCGAAGTTTACAGGCGCAGGCGCACGGATCCTGATTTCGATCCTCGTCATTGCAGCCGTTTTTGTCGGAAATATCGCGTATGAGACGGGTAACCTGACGGGTTCCATCCTCGGTGTACAGGCTGCATTTCCGGCACTGGACAATCAGACTGGCAAGATCGTGATGGCAATTATCCTTGCTGTGATCGCATTTGTCCTGCTGTTCTCCGGCAGCTACAACCGCGTTGAGAATCTGCTGACTGCACTGGTCGTGCTGATGGGCGTTATCTTCCTGGTATGCGCATTTGCCGCAGGACCGGACTGGGGCGCTGTTGTCAAAGGCCTCTTTGGATTTAAGGTGCCGGCAGGCGGCGACTGGATGACCGTTGCGGCGCTGATGGGAACCACCGTTGTGCCGTACAACATTTATCTGCACGCTGCTTCGGCTTCCACAAAGTGGGGACATTCCGGCGACAAGGAAGACGCACTTGCAAATTCTTCCTTTGATACGATTATTTCCATTGGCCTTGGCGGCATTATTTCCATGGCAATCATCATCTGCGCGGCAGCTACCATTCATGCATCCGGCGGCGAGATCGCATCCGGCTCTGATATGGCAAAGGCGCTGACGCCGCTTCTCGGAAACTGGGCGACCGTAATCTTCGGCATCGGCCTTTTCGCAGCAGGCGCAACCAGTATGCTGACCGCACCGCTGGCAGCCGCATTTGCATCCTCCGGTATCCTCGGATGGGGCGAAGATATGAAGAAGGGCCGTTTCAAAGCGTTCTGGATCATCGTTCTTGCATTCGGACTGATCGCAACCTGCACACTCGGTGCCAGCCCGACGCAGATCATCCTGTTTGCTCAGGCCGCAAACGCACTGCTTCTGCCGATCACAGGTATCCTTCTTCTGATCGTTGCAAACGACGAAAAGATCATGAAGAATCACAAGAACAAAATGTGGTTTAACATCCTGGTTGTTCTGGTTATTGCGATCTTCATTTTCATCGCAGCAAGAAACATGCGTGCATTTATCTCGGGACTGCAGGCACTGATTTCCGGCTGATCTGTCAGACATAAATGTCCGGCACGGCTGCAGGCAGGCTGATCCGGCAGTAGAACCGGAACAGACATTACCAGTGAGGGCAGACCGCAGAAACTGTTTACAGACACTACGAAATTTGGCGGAGGCCTGCCGGGGCGACAGGCTTCCGCTTTTCGTTATTTTACCGGTTTCGGGCCGCTTCGCTGCATGCACGGGAAACCGGCCGGACTGTCAGAAGCTGCCGGCCAAATCACACAGTAAAGGAACATATATGGACTACAAAATTCTTCCGGTAGGGGATTCTGCGCTGACCATCGTCTTCGGAAATGAAATCGATCCGGAAATCAGCAGAATCGTCCGAATTGCCAGAAAGACACTTACAAAACTGAACATCGAAGGGGTAAATGAGTATGTGCAGACATACGCCACGCTCATGGTGCATTACCGTCCCCTTGTGATCGGATATGACGCGCTCGCGGAAAGGATCGATCAGGAGCTGAAGCGTATGGATTTCGGCGGTGACCGAATGAAAAAGAAAACCATCATCATCCCGGTTTGCTACGGCGGTGAATTCGGTCCGGATCTGCCCTTTGTCAGCGAACATGCCGGTATTTCCGAGGAGGAAGTCATTGCCCGGCACAGCAAACCGGACTACCTGATCTATATGCTCGGCTTTATGCCCGGCTTTGTTTACCTGGGCGGCATGGACAAATCCATCAGCACGCCGCGTCTTCGGGATCCCCGTGAACGTCTGGAAAAAGGATCCGTCGGCATTGCTGCCGACCAGACCGGTATTTATCCGCTGGTATCACCGGGTGGCTGGCAGATCATCGGCCGGACGCCGCTGGATCTGTATGATCACCATCGTGAGAAGGCGATTCTGTACGAAGCAGGCGAATATATCCGGTTTGTACCAATTGACAAAGAAGAGTTCTTTCATATAAGAAGACAGATTGAAAACGGCGAATACGAATACCAGTGGATCAGGGAGGGCTGAAGATATGGCAATGCATGTAATATTTCCCGGCCCCCGCACGACGATTCAGGACAAGGGAAGAGTCGGGTATCAGAACAGCGGATTCGCGCCGAGCGGATTTATCGACCGCGTCGCATCCCACATGGCAAATGTGCTGGTAAACAATCCGGACTCGGAAGCCGTCATTGAATTCTGCCTCGCAGGGCCGATTCTCCGGTTTGACGAGGAAGTGAATATCGCAGTCTGCGGCGGCGATTTCGGGATTGATATCGAAGGAAAGAAATTCCCTGCCAATAAGGCGGTTCACGTACCGGCGGGGAAAATGGTAACCATCACGACCGGCAATGTCGGAACCTTTGGCTCAATCGCCATCGGCGGTGGTCTGGATATCCCGGAGGTAATGGGAAGCCGGAGCACAAATGTGCGCTGCGGCATCGGCGGATTCCACGGACGCGCGCTGGAGGCGGGCGACACGATTGAACTGCGGCATCCGGGTTTTGGCAAGCAGAATCTGTCCTGGCGCTGGGTGCCGGACCGGCATCTTGTCTCGCCGGAAGATGCCGAGCTGACGATGATCCGCGTCATCCCCGGTCCGCAGGAAGATATGTTTACCGAAAAAGGCATTCAGACATTTTACGAGAGCAAATACACGATCAGCAACCAGAGCGACCGCATGGGATTCCGCCTGAAGGGGCCGGTCGTCGAAGCAATTAACGGTTACGATATCCTGTCGGACGGAATTGTAAACGGAAGTATCCAGATTTCCGGTACCGGCGAGCCGATTGTCATGATGGCGGACCGCCAGACAACCGGCGGCTACGCGAAAATCGCTTCGATTATCAACGTGGATATTCCGCTGTTTGCGCAGCTGCGGCCGGGACAGAAGGTAAGGTTTACAAAACGCACTGTGCAGGAGGCACAGGCACTGATGCGCGAGGCGGATAAGGCGTGGAAAGAGCACTGCAGAAATCTGAAGGGGCCGCTGTTTTTGCCCAGGGAAGAAGAGTAAGAAAGGAAATGTTGATATGATTAGTGATTATAAAGATAAGACTCCGCTTGAGATGCGGCATCTGATCAGGAAGGGTGAATATACGGAGCCGACGAGCGGTCTCTGCCCGGGCTATGCGCAGGCCAATCTGATTATCCTGCCGCAGGATCTGGCGTATGATTTTCTGCTGTTTGCGCAGCGCAATCCGAAGGCGTGTCCGGTGCTTGAGGTGCTGGATACGGGCAGTCGGTTTACGAAGTTTATGGCTGAGGACTGTGATATCGCGAAGGATTTCCCGAAGTACCGGATTTACGAGAAGGGAGTCTGCACCGGTGAATATACGGATGTGGAGCAGTTCTGGCGGGATGATCTGGTGGGATTTCTGATTGGATGCTCGTTCAGCTTTGAGTCGGAGCTGATTGAGGCCGGCATTGAAATGCGTCATAATACAATGGGACGCAACGTGCCGATGTATATTACAGATATCGATACAACGCCGGCCGGCATCTTCTCCGGTAAGATGGTCGTCTCCATGCGCCCGGTGCCGCCGGAGCAGGTCGTGAAGGCTGTCACCGTTTCCGCGACGCTGCCGAAGGTACACGGAAGCCCCATTCACATCGGCGATCCGTCCGTGATCGGAATCAAAGATATTAATCATCCGGAATTTGGTGATCCGGTTGACATTAAACCGGGCGAAGTGACCATGTTCTGGCCGTGCGGCGTCACGCCGCAGTCCGTCGTGATGAACACGAAGCCTGATTTCGCGATTACACACGCGCCGGGACAAAAGCTGA
>CAZRNI010000028.1:12365-15656 GCA_964601425.1 uncultured Eubacterium sp.
AGGAGTAAAAATATGGCAAAAGTAGATTTGAACTGCGACCTGGGCGAGAGCTTCGGCGCATATACCATCGGCATGGATGAAAAAGTTATTCCCCTGATTTCATCCTGCAATATCGCGTGCGGGTTTCACGCATCTGATCCGGAGGTTATGAAAAAGACTATTGCGCTGGCAAAAGAGGCGGGGATCGGCATCGGCGCGCACCCGGGCTTCCCGGATCTTATGGGATTCGGCCGCAGAAACCTGAACGTTTCACCGGCTGAGGCAGCTGCCTACATCACCTATCAGCTGGGCGCACTTTTCGGATTCGCAAAATCCGCGGGTGTGAAGATTCAGCATGTCAAGCCGCACGGTGCGCTGTACAATATGGCCGGCAAGAACTATGATCTCGCACTGGCAATCGCAAAAGCAGTACAGGACTTTGATCCGGAAATCATTTTGCTCGGGCTGTCCGGCAGCGAGAGCATCAAGGCGGCGCAGGACATCGGCCTGCCGGCTGCGCGGGAAGTATTTGCCGACCGCGCATACATGCCGGACGGCAGCCTGATGCCGCGCACCATGGAAGGTGCCGTTATTCACGATGAAAAAGTGGCAATAGAGCGCGTTATCCGCATGGTCAAAGAGCATAAGATTACCGCAGCCGACGGCAACGACATCGAGATTGTGCCGGATTCCATCTGCGTACACGGGGACAATGAAAAAGCCCTCGCATTCGTCACGCAGATCCGTGCTGCGCTGGAAGCAGAGGGCATAGAAATCGCGCCGCTGGCGGAGATAGTGTGAGCTGAAAAAGTCATAATTGACATGGATTATTGTTGACTATATAATAAAAAAAAGAGGAATACTGCAGAAAGCGGTTAGCCTCGTAAATAGCAGTTATTTTATAACAACCGTTACTTCTTGGCCGAGTAGCGGTTGTTGCGCTTTACGATAATCGTAACGGTGATCCGCCCGATATGCAAAGTGATTCGCATAAGCATCACCTCCTTTCGAAGATGATGGCCAACCGCCTGTGCTGCTGCAGTATTCCTCGCTCATTTGAGCATTCTTATCATAACAATTTAGAAACGATGAGTCAACATAAATCCGTGTTTACATCAGGTGACTCACAATAATCCACACGCCGCCAACGCCGACAAACGCGTAAATCACCTTGCCGAAGATATCGGACGGGATTATATTGTGGACGACAAGGCCGAGCAGTGTGCCGACGGTCATTCCGATGATGCCGGCGAGAATCATTGGCAGATCGCCTGCATCCAGGCGGCCGAGCACCAGACTGATTACCAGAATCACCAGATTGTTAACACATAAGAACGCCTGGATCGTCGCCAGATAATCGGTCTTATCCTCAACTGCAGGCAGCAGATACAGCGCCGCAGTCGGCCCACCGGAGGCAAACAGCCCGTAACAGATACCGGTGATCACGCCGAGTACGCCGCCGGATACCGGCGTCGGCCGGATGTGGATCCGCTGGGAAAAAACAAAGAAAAAGATTGATACTGCTACAAACATAAACCCGAGCAGCAGATACATGACATTGGAACTGACCTTTGCAGAGAGCACGTTAACAGTTCCGCAGATAATAACGGTCGGGATCAGAACCGGAAGCATAACCGCCCAGCGGATATGTTTCCGGTATTTTATTGAAATATAAAGTGTGCTGATGCTCACCATGATAATCGAGAGTCCCATAGCCTTGCTGTAGGGCATCACGAGTGGAAGAAATCCCATCGTGATCATGGTAGTTCCGAAGCCAAGTGCGCTCTGGATGCAGGAGCCGGCCAGAATTACGGCCATCGCGAAAATAATAATAGAAATAGAAATCTGCATAGGAAAACCTTTCCGGAATGGGGCCAGGCCCCGGACACATTTTTTACAAAACAAATAGTACCACGATTGCTTCAGGAAGCCAATATATGTTACCAGTCTCCATTTTAGCATATGAAAGTCCGGCATGAAATGAGCTATTGCATTTTTGTACAGATGGTGGTATTATGTTCACATAAGCAAGATCAGATCCCGGTCGATCTGTACCGGATTCATCACTGCAGTCAGGGGATTTTCCGTATGATCCCTTCGAGGAATGTCTGCATCTGAACATGGTATTCACCATACGATCCCTGCTTACAACAAATAAAATGGCAGGGAGTACTGGATTCTTCCTGCATACTTTATATGAAGGGAGAATTCTAATGATTAACAGGATTTACAAGGATAATGTTTTCCGTATGCTGTTCGGAAGAGAAGAATCGAAGGGAAATGCTCTGGACTTGTATAATGCACTTGCAGGTACGGCATATACAGACCCGTCAGAGCTGGAACTGAATATAATTGAGAATGCTGTTTATATGGGATATAAAAATGACGTTTCATTTGTATTTCAGGATGAAATGCATCTGTGGGAGGAGCAGAGCACCTATAATCCCAATATGCCAATTCGCGGGCTGACATATTTTTCAAAGTTATATTCCAAGTATTTGACAGAGCAGCATATTAATCTATTCACGACAAAACAGCGAAAACTGCCGACTCCTCGATATTTTGTTTTTTATTTGGGAAAGGAAGACCAGCCGGAGAGTAAAATTCTGAAGCTGACAGATGCTTTTGATAAGCCGGAACTGGCCGATGTGGAAGTAAAAGCAACGATGTTGAATATCAACAGCGGGCGAAATTGCAGGATATTGGAGAAATGCAGATCGTTAAAAGAATATACTGAACTGATCTCTAAGATTCGTAAGAATGAAGAAACGATGACAATTGAGGATGCAATCAATGCGGCAGTCGATGAATGCATAAAACAAAATATTTTAAAAGAATTCTTGGAATCTCATAGTGCGGAGGTGAAAGAAATGTTTGCGCTGGAATATCATGAAGAATTAACAAAACGAGATCTCAGAGAGCAGGCAATCAGAGAAGGCCTTGCAGAAGGTCGTGCAAAGGGGCTCGAAGAAGGACGTGCAGAAGGTCGTGCAGAAGGACGTGCAGAAGGACGTGCAGAAGGTCGTGTACAAGGTGTCTCGGAAACAATATATTCTTTAGTACAGGATGGCGATTTATCTCCGGAAAAGGGAGCATTCAGATTGGGTGTTTCTGTAAATCAACTTCAGGAAGACATGCTTAAAGCACAATATAAATGGCCGGAGTAAGTAGAATGAACCAGATTAGATTGAACCGCAAATAATAACTGTCGGGATCAGAACCGGAAGCATAGCTGCCCAGCGGATATGTTTCCGGTATTTTTTGGACCAAATCGCCGCCCTGCGGCGATAGCCTGCCAAGGTTATTGGCTAC
>CAZRNI010000029.1:0-2548 GCA_964601425.1 uncultured Eubacterium sp.
GGAACGCCTGACCGAAGCATGCAGAGAATGTCGGTGTCGGCTCTGTGATGCCGCGCTCTGTTCCTGCCAGCTTTGCTGTGAAACCGGACAGGAAATAATACTGTGTCTGCTCCGGTGTCAGAATAGAAACCGGCGGCAGTACGCCAAAAGCGTCTGCGGACAGGAAGATTACATTTTCAGCTGCCGGGCCTGCGGATACCGGATTAACGTTCAAAACGATCTTCTCAATGTGATCAATCGGATAAGATACGCGTGTGTTCTCTGTGACGCTCTTATCTGCAAAGTCAATCTTTCCGTTCTCATCCAGTGTAACGTTCTCAAGCAGTGCGTTGCGCTTGATTGCATTGTAGATATCCGGCTCGGAATCTTTATCAAGGTTGATAACCTTTGCGTAGCAGCCGCCCTCGAAGTTGAAGACACCATTGTCATCCCAGCCGTGCTCGTCATCACCAATCAGGAGACGCTTCGGATCTGTAGAAAGTGTAGTCTTGCCGGTTCCTGAAAGGCCGAAGAAAATGGCTGTGTTCTTTCCTTCCATATCTGTGTTTGCCGAGCAGTGCATAGATGCAATGCCTTTCAGCGGCAGATAGTAATTCATCATGGAGAACATACCCTTCTTCATCTCGCCGCCGTACCAGGTGTTCAGGATAACCTGCTCGCGGCTGGATACATTGAATGCTGCGACTGTCTCAGAATTCAGGCCGTATTCCTTGTAGTTCTCAACTTTTGCCTTGGATGCATTGTAGCAGACGAAATCCGGCTCGAAGTTTTCAAGTTCTTCCTCTGTCGGATTGATGAACATGTTCTTGATGAAGTGAGCCTGCCATGCAACCTCAACGATGAAACGGATTGCCATGCGGGTATCCTTGTTTGCGCCGCAGAAGCAGTCCTGTACAAACAGGCGCTTGCCGGAGAGCTGCTTCTGAGCAATCTTCTTCATCTCTGCCCATGTCTCTTCACTCATCGGCTTGTTGTCATTCGGATACTCCTCTGACGTCCACCATACAGTGTCTTTAGATGTTTCATCCATAACAATATATTTATCTTTGGGGGAACGTCCGGTGTAAATACCGGTCATGACATTAACAGCACCAAGTTCGGAAACCTGACCCTTGTCAAATCCCTCCAGATCCGGTTTGATCTCTTCTTCATAAAAGAAATCATAAGAAGGATTGTGGATGATTTCCTTAACATCTGTAATGCCGTACTTTGTCAGATCAATTTTTGCCATAACGTATGAACCTCTCTATCACTTTAATTTGTTAAATTGTTGCCAAATTAATTCTTTTGCCATTATACCTGTTTCCCTTTGTATTTACAAGCAGACGAGAAGCCCGTTGTATATAAAAAAATACAATCCCTTTTTGCTTATCTTTGGTAAAAATTGACAAAATCTCATTATTATCGATCAAACATCGCCGCAATCAACGCACCGGCCAAAATGAAGAAATCAGCAAGATTGAAATAGATCTTTTTCAGAAAACGCACCGGTGTTTTGATATTCACGTAATCCACTACGTACCCCTGATGAAAATGATCGAACCAGTTGGACAATGCGCCGCCGACGATAAAGGCCAGTGCGAGTTTGCCGGCACGCCGCTCCTTCTTTTTGCTGAAAACCGCTGTGATCAGACGAACCGCCGCAACGATCAGTACAGTCCCTGTCACACGCCGGACCGTTTTCGGCTTATCTTTAAACGCACCCAGCAGCATGCCGTGATTGTGTACCTTTCGCACGTGCACATTTCCATTAAGATACTGCCTCTCTTCCTGCGCTCCCAGATTTTCTTCCACATACCGTTTCAGCATCATGTCCGCTGAGAATACTGCCAAAACAATTGCGATATATACCATAAATCAATCCCCCTTTTCACTTCATTCACCCGTAATCCGGGGCACTGACGCACTTCGCAGAACAATTCGCGGACCCCCGGTATGCTCGATGTATTCTCTGGTAATAATGACTTCACCGATGTTCTTATCCTTAGGAATTTCATACATGATATCCAGCATAAATTCCTCAATTACCGCGCGCAGTGCACGCGCACCGGTATCCCGTTCCATTGCTTTTTTGGCAATCGCGTGAAGCGCCTCGTTCTCGAAGGACAGCTTCACTTCATCCAGCTCGAGTAGCCGCTCATATTGCTTCAGAATTGCATTACGCGGCTCTTTCAGCACATCCACAAGCATATCCTCAGTCAGGCTGTGCAGCGCAAATACAACCGGCATACGGCCGAGGAACTCCGGTATCATTCCAAATTTCCGAAGATCTTCCAGTGTGACCTTCTGTAAAAGATTGGGATCCAAATCATATTTATCATGCAGATCTGCCTGAAATCCGATAGAGGCTGTCTTGTTCAGACGCTGTTTAATGATCCCCTCCAAATCCGGGAACGCTCCGCCGCAGATAAACAGGATATTACTCGTATTCACCGTTTCCAGCGGAACCATCGCGTTTTTATTGGTGGCGCCCACCGGAACTTCCACATCGCTTCCTTCCAGAAGCTTCAGAAGTCCCTGCTGCACCGCTTCTCCGCTGACATCGCGC
>CAZRNI010000029.1:2558-15464 GCA_964601425.1 uncultured Eubacterium sp.
CGCTGGCTGACATTTTTCTTCTTTGCAATTTTGTCTATTTCATCGATAAATATAATTCCATGTTCTGCCCGTTCCACATCATTATCCGCCGCCATCAGCAGTTTTGAAACGACACTTTCAATATCGTCTCCGATATAGCCTGCTTCTGTGAGCGATGTCGCATCTGTCATAGCCAGCGGCACATTCAGAAGCCTGGCAAGCGTCTGCACCAGATAGGTCTTGCCCGAACCGGTCGGCCCGATCATAAGCATATTGGATTTTGCGATCTCCACACCGTCCTTCGGTTCCGAGAGAATTCTCTTATAATGATTGTAGACGCCGACTGACATGATCTTCTTTGCCTGTTCCTGCCCGATCACGTAAGCATCCAGCGCTTCTTTGATCTTATGCGGCGGCATCACATCCTGCATGGTCATAGGATGATGGGACTGCTCTGCAGCCTCATTTGCCGCAGAATCCGCCGGACTGCCGTCCGCACCGGTCTTTCTGCTGCGGGCATGTTTATTCTGCTGATCGCCGTCGAACATGCCGCCAAATAAATTCAGGTTTGAAAAATCAAACATTCCCATAGCCGGCGGAAGATTCCGCATAATTTCACTATAATCTACAGCTCCGTTCTGCATGCTGTCAAAACTCTTCTGCAGACAGTCAGAGCAGACACAAATTCCCCCTGGAATCTCGATCAGCCTTCCTGCTTTATTTTCGCTGCGCCGGCACATATAACAGATCCGTGGCGGCTGCTTTCTGTTCTCCTGCCGGTCATTCTGCAGTTCCTGCGGATCTTTCGTTTCCGGCCTCTTCCCTTCTGTGGTTTCAGACAAATCGCCGTTTTCTTCTATCGTGTATTTATTCTCGTCAGACATACAGTCCTCCTTAACAAGATTATATCTAGTTATTATATTCTACTTTTTTCGGCGCATCAATGCTTTTGCTTCCACGAAAGAAACAGGGCTGCGCTCCCGCACAGCCCCGCTTCTGAGGTAAAACATGACAATATTAACTTATACTCACCCTTAAACGTGTTTTTTGATACTGCCCGGCTGCCGTCATCAGTCGCCATTCGGACCCGCCTGCACATTCCGCTGCGTTTCCTCATCGGAGCTGAGGTTATCCAGAACAGCCTGTTTTCCGAGTGTGACAGAAAGTGTCTGTTCCTCATATGTGCCATTTGCCTGGCGCTGAACAATCACCTCAATGGTTTCACCTGCTTTGCAGTAATTGAGCGCCGCCTCCAGGTCGGCATACTGGCTGACAATCTTTCCGTCAATTTTCGTGATGACATCGCCTTCCATGAGCCCTGCCTCAGCCGCCGGACTGTTTTCACCAATCTCTCTTACATAGACGCCGACCGGGATATTGTAGCGCTGGGAAGTTTCCTGATTAACATCTGCACAGCGGATACCGAGATATCCCTTCTCTTCTTCTGAAACCTTGTCTTTTGTCTCAAGGGTCATCAGTTCCTGCAGGATCGGCTCGGCCTTGGAAATCGGAATGGAATATCCAACGTTATCAACCGTCGCACCGCCTGCACTCGAAGATTTTGCTTCATTGATTCCTACGAGCTCGCCGCGCATATTTAAGAGTGCGCCGCCGCTGTTACCGGCATTGATTGCAGCATCTGTCTGAATCAGTCCGCTCGAAACCAGTGTATTCATGCCTGTTTCATCCGAAAGCTCCAGTTCCCGGTCAAATCCACTGATGTATCCGCTGGTCACGGACTGTCCGATCCCGAGTGCATTGCCGATTACGACAACCTGCTCACCAAGAACCAGATCATCTGAGTTGCCACTCGCGACAACTTTAATCTTGTCCATGGTCTCCTGCGGAATATCTTCCAGCCTTACCCCGACAACCGCAAGGTCATTGGACGGATCAGTTCCTTTGATAAATGCTTCAACAGCCTGCTCATCCGCAAATCCGACTGTTACTTCAGTCGCACCGCTGACCACATGTTCATTGGTTGCGATCAGAAGCTCCGTATCATTCTGTCCGACGATGACGCCGGTGCCTGCACCTTCTACTTCATACTGCTGCGTTCCGCCGAAAAAGCTCTGCATTTCCTGTACAGACATCGTAGAAATTGTCACAAGAGAAGGCATTGCATTGGCAGCTACTTCAGCGACTGTGCCCGCATATGCCGCATCGCCTTCTGTTTTTGTGGATGCGTTCAGCGCCTCATCGAGATTATCTGTGCTCTCAGAAGTTTTCGTTGTTTCAACTTTGTTAAATGATTTTGCCGCCGCTGTATCTGCCTTCTGCGCCCCGCTGCCAAACAATGCATTTCCTGCGCGGTTGACGCCAAACATAACAGATCCGGCAACCAGGCCGAAAACCAATGCCATCGCAATCATTCGCATCCATTTTTTACCGCCCGAAACAGGTTTTCTCCCCTGCGGTTTCTTTACCCGGCGGTCAGATGCTGCGGACGAGGAATAAGAAGAACTGTTTCCTCCTGTCTGATATGTGCTTCGCTGTGTTCCGTTATTTCCGCCTGCGGTTCCGTCGGAAGTCTGACCTGCAGCCCTGCTCTGTGAATCAGATGCACGCCACTGATAATCACTTCGGTCTGCATGTACATCGTCTCTGCTTCTTTCCGTCTGTAATTTCGGATTTACCCAACTGTATGTGACCGATTCAGACTGCGCATTTTGTCCTGCTGCCGTCTGCTCTGCCGGCGCTGTTCCGTTATTCGACGTCGCATTAACCTGTCCGTCTGAGACTGTAGTTCCGGCTGCTGTCATTCCGTCAGAAGCTGTAGTTTCAGTTGCTGTCATTCCGTCAGAAGCTGCAATATTATCCATGGTCCGGCCTGCCATACCTGTATTTGTTTCATCCGCCTGCGCGGGTGTACCTGCATTTGTTTCCTCTGCCTGCCCGGTCATACCAGCATTATTTTCCTCTGCGTGTCCGGCCACATCAAAATTGGTTTCTGCTGTCTGATCAGCCGGGTCAGCCATTGTGTTTTTCTCCTGTTCTGGAAATGTACGGTTCAATTCATCTTTCCATTCATCATAATTCATAATGTACCACCTTTCTATCCTACATAAAGATCCGTTCGGATCTTTTATTGATAATGCAGAATCAGTATCGGTGCTATTGGCTCACCCGATCCTGATTGATTTGATAAATCAATCTTAAGAAGCAATTGTGATAAGAATGTGACCGTTTTTAAACTTTTGCAAAAATACAAAAAAAGGACACATTTTCCGCATTTGCATTGCTTACGAAAAACGTGTCCTGCCTTTATCAAACTATATCAAATAATTCAGTTTCTGACGCCGGAGGCAAAATCACTCATCCTCGTCATAATCAGCTTCATACTCCTCGTCGGACTGACTGTCCTCACTCTCGTCATACTCCGTATCATAATCAGTGTCTCCACTGTCATCATAGGATTCGTTGTATGACGATTCCTCTTCATCATCACTGTAGCCGGCATTGTATGCGACGGACTCTTCTGTGTAGACGGCCGAAGACTCTTCCGACTGCTGTGATGTACCAGAAGAGCTGCCCGTACCGCTTTGCGCCCGGATCGATTCGCCTTCATTAAATTTAGGGACGTTAACTCCGACGTCAGTCAGCCACGGGATCTGTCCGTCTTGTGATTTTTCAGTTGCATCTTCTTCTGTTATACCGGTCTCCGTGATAATTGCATTGCTGAAGGAAAGCAAAACCTGAGACGGCTGATAATTCTCATTTTCAAACAGGAACTGATGAAGAAGCCGCACATTTGACTCCAGTGTTGCAGGGAGAACACAGTCAAGACCTGTCAGCTCACCCCTGTCCTCATAGTGGTCAAACGGAAAGCCGACCGAATCTTCAATTGTATAAGAAATTAAAGGTTTTACAAGAGAGAGAAGCTTAGACGGCTCTATATTTGTTTCTACTTTCGGAAGCACCTTGTTCAGAATTTCATTCTGTGTCGCAAGGTCTGCCTCCTTAGCTTTTTGCAGCATCAACGACAGGAGAAGTCTCTGACGGGCTGTTCTGCGGAAATCATTGCCGGCAGTATACCGGATCCGGGCATAGGAAAGTGCCTGCGATCCGTCCAGGTGACGGGTCCAGTACTCATCATCAGGCATGTCCACAGGAATCGTGATTTCTTTAAACTCATGGCCGGTCACCCGGGATGTCTCAGCATTATATCCGTTGACAAGATCCATTTCTTCTTTTGAGAGCGGTATGTTAAGACCTCCAAGTACATCAATTACATCCACAACCGCATCAAAATGGACTGCCATGTATTCTGTCAGATCCAGATCCATGTTGGTATTCATCATGGACAGCATCTGTGTGGCACCGCCGCTGGCATACGCGGCATTGCATTTTGTATAAGTATCATCGCCGATATTCAGGTATGTATCGCGATACAGTGAGACCAGACGGATTGTCTTCTTATCATGATCAATGGATGCGATAATCATTGTATCACTGTTATTTCCGCCGGCATCTTCCCGGCTGTCGATTCCAACCAGCGCAATCATATCCTTCCCTTCAAGCGCCGCCTCGTCGACTACTGTTCCGCCGTTTGCCTCGGTTGCTGTAATCAGCTTGTCCGCGTCGGTTGAGGAGAAATGAATGAGATTCATTTTGTTTTTCAGCCATCCGCTTCCCAGTGCAAAAACTGCAAGCAGCAAAAGGATAATCACTTCTACTATCAGTGTGATACGCTTTTTCCGAATGCGTTTTTTCCTGCTCAATGGTTTTTTACTCATAGGTATGCTACAGCACTCCTTACTGCTGATCAGATCGCGCTCTTCGCGGGAATTTCCGGAACTTCTTCATTTGCAGTCATGCAACAATTCAGAACCCGCAGGTTCTGAATTGCTCCAACATCATACTATTAAAATAACAAAAAAGCAACTATTATTCTTCCGGCTCTTCTATTACAACGCCGGAAAGACGCTCCAGAAACATGGATGTGACCGCTTCCATCGCTTCTTCTTCATCCGGTCCCTCGCAAAACAGTGTGATTGTATCGCCGCCCTTCACGCCGGACGCAAGCACACTTAATACACTTTTTGCATCCGAGATCTGCCCCTGATGATCAAATGTCACACGCGCGCGGTATCGGCTGGTCAGCTCGCATAAATGCCCTGCCGGCCGAAGATGAATTCCCATCTCATTGTCCAATCTTATCATCCTGCTCTGCATATCAACCCGTCCTTGGTGCCTGCTTTAAATGTACCGTTATCTTAACTGAATCAACCATCTCAACCCCTTCCGGCAGCGACAGATTCAGTGGTGCTTCGTAATCGCCTTCTGTCATCTCACTGCAGTTTATCATCGGTTTCAGGTCTGCTGCATTCAGTTTTTCAAGCATTTCATCGTTTCCCCGCAGAATGACCGTTACCTCTGTCTGGTCATATGAAACCGACAAATCATCCCGCATTGACTGCGGCGTAATATCATCTACATCGATAGTAAACTCTCTGCTGCCTTCCGGCAGAATTGTCACGATTACTTCAGCTGTAGAAGCTGTATTAGCCGAAATCCTCATATTGTCCGGCATTAGCTGCGAAAGATCTACTTCTTCGGTTATATCCTTATCTGCATTGCTGATATCAATGTAGTCAGCCGGTATTTTAATTACATTGCCTTCTTCTTCCAGCTGCTGAAGTGCTTCTTTGTCACCTACAACTGATACCTTTTCCGGATTTGTGGTAACCATGCCAACCTGATAGCCCTGCATCGGCTCGCCCTGATAATCCGCCTGAATGCTCACATCAGATTGCCTGCTCCAGAGTTCAACGCCAACCGTAACACCATTTGTTCCGGTACTGAATGATATATCATCTTCGATCGTACTCGCAGGAACTTCCTCCTGATCTGTGTCGTACAAAACAAGATCTGCTTTTTTCTGTGCGCTGTACGTCATGCCGGTGACATCAATACGCGCCACAATCGTTTCAATATCCTCTACGACTGACTTCGGTCCGCTGAGCGTTACTTTCTCAGGGTTTGCCGTCATAGTTCCCACTTCATAATTGCTTCCCGGCTTTGTATCTCCCGCATCAACCACAACAGTGATTTCCTTATTTGCAATTTCCTCGATTGTAATCGGAATAGCGGTCCGTGATAATGTGATATTTGCAGTATCCACCCGGGGACAGCTGACGGAAAGCGGAACCATTACCGGCGTTGCGTCCAGATCTACAATCTGCGTCAGATCTGCAGTAACCGTGATATCTTCTGCAGTGATATCCCGCAGGATTGAACGATTCGCCCGCAGATATACCAATGTGGATTTATATTCATCTTCTATTCTGAAAAGCTGCTTGCCGTTTTGAATATAGGTTTCATTTGCGGTACTGATCTTAACCGTATAACTCCGCACAATAACGGGGTCATTTACACTGACAACCGCATACCAGATGACGATTGCTATAATCAGTGAAAGCAATTTCAAGCCGATGTTATTACGCAGTATTCCGGAGACTTTTTTAAGCATAATCCGCCTCCTTGCCCCGGCGCTTTCTGGATGGCTGCACCAGCTTCTGTACTTCATGCAGCGCCTCGCGAAGCTGTGCCGGTGAAGCTGCTGTATGAAGTTTTCCTTCCTGTGCATAAGAAACCTGCCCCGTTTCCTCCGAGACAATCACTACGAAGCAGTCGCTGACTTCGCTGATCCCGACGCCGGCGCGATGTCTTGTGCCCAGGCGTTTGGAGAGAGAGGTGTTGTCCGAAAGCGGAAGATAACAGGTTGCTGCCGTAATCCTGTCACCCCGGACGATAATAGCACCGTCGTGCAGCGGTGTATTATGTTCAAAAATATTAATCAGCAGCTGACTGCTGATAATCGCATCAACCGGGATCCCTGTATGCTCATAGTCATCCAGACGGATATTGTTTTCGATTACAATCAGCGCACCTGTCCGCACTTCTGCCATTTCAATACAGGCATGTACAATCTCATTTAAAGTCTGATCGCTGAACCGTTTATTCACATCGACATTCCGGGACGGTATGAAACGGGTCAGAAAATTTCTGTGTCCGACCTGTTCAAGTGCTTTTCTCAGCTCCGGCTGAAAAATAATCACAATCGCCGTAAACGCCGCAATACCCACACGGCTGACAAGCCATACAATGACTTCCATCCCGAGTACATTTGCCAGAATCATAAATACGATAATGAAAAGGATACCGCGCAAAAGTGTATACGCACGCGTATCCTTGACCCAGATAATCAGCGTGTACACAAAAAAGGCGATCAGAATGACCTGAATGATATCAATGATTCCAATTTGCTTCGGCGGGGTCACCCATGGCAGTACGTGAACCTGCAGCCAGCTGATGAATCCATCCAAGTTGTGCACATCCTTTCTCTGGTAGTATCATCAGACATAATCAAAGATCCTTCAGGGAATCCTCGAGTTTCGTCTCAAAATCAACATCTGTTCCGACTCTTCCCGTCTCTCCCGGGCGAATCGTCACCGGCGGTTCCGGATCAACATCATCTTCATCAAAGTATTCTTCCTGACGAATCCCCTCTGATTTGAGCTTCGGAATAGCCTTGACATAGTAGAAGTAATCATCATCTTCAAACTGAATAAACTTACTTTTAGTATAGTCGACAGTATAGAAGAATGTATTCAGGAACAGCGCAATCAAAGCAGATACAACTGTTCCGCCGATTACAATACCGATATTAATATCGGCGTGTAATGCATTTCCTCCTGCCACCATAATCACAACAAACACGATCGACCCGATAATGATCGCTGTCAGGCGCGTGAATGTAGTAAGGTACCTGCAAATCAGTGAGACGACTATTGCCGTCGCCGCAAATGCAATCATGTACAGGATCAGTGTACTGTTAAACAGCGACCGCGGAATCTGCTGCAGCACTTCAAGAACACCGGCATCTGATGCCTGTTTCATCGGTGCGATTTCTTCGTAGGTGATCTGAAAGAACCGCCACGAAATTACACTGCAGATCGCCGAAAGTGCCGATTCCGGTCCCCGCATCAGACCGAGGCAAAGCGGTACTGCTGCCGGAACATTCAATGTACACGCGAGCGGTCCCATTAACAGCACCAGCGCATCACGTGAAGCAAACCGGAAATACAGCATAACCATTACAAGGTACAGAATCATTGCAAATGCCCCTGTCTCAATCCCAAGACCGAAGCAATGCAGAACGATTAAAAATGATCCGATCAGCACCATCGCATTCAGTGGCAGAATCGCGCATACAGCTGCCAGTATTATCAGTACAAACAGATTACTGAGTGCCTGCATAAAACCGAGACGGTTATTAATGATCAAAAACAGCACCATTGCCAGTGCAAATTTAAACACCGGTACAATGTACATACTATAGTCTGCATAAAGCGCTTTCATTTTATCACGCACTGTAATCAGCGTGTTCATGTTTTTATTCCTCCAGACAATTTCAGCGTTTCAGTCAGAAACAATCCCTGTTGTGTTTCCTTACGAATTTTCCTCTTCCTCATCATAAATTCTGGCAAGAAGACGCAGTTTCTGATCGTAATCCCGCACATCCGCAAACGAGCGGATATAGCGGATTCTGGCAGTCATATATGTAATAACACTGTAAATCCCCAGCATCATCAGATACGTAATCACCATAACAGCTGCCAGTGGTCCGATCTTTAACTGATTCAGATTATTCAGAAGAAAATCCATGTGATACAGAGCAAACAGTCCGATCAGAATCAGCCACGCAAGCGTTGTAATAAACAGATTCTTAATCTGCGCCAGAGCGATATAATCACTCCTGTAATGTTTTACCACCCGCATGGAATCATCCTGGTGCTCCTGTCTGAATTCAGCCAGTTTTATCATCAGATGAAGCCGTCTTTTTGTGAGCATAGAATCCTCCCTTGTTCCAACATCATCAAATCATTTTATCATAATTCTATGCCTGTGCAAAGTATCACTTTTGCAGCGGTGCAATTGTCGCACATGCAAAGTATACGCTCTTTGCACCGGCACGAAGAAGACAGGCGGCAATGGTATCAATTGTGCTCCCTGTCGTAAATATATCATCAACGACAAGAATCCGATCTGGCATTTCACCCTGCAATGTATTTACCCGAAAAACGCCGCGCAGATTTTTTCTGCGCTGACGCATATCCAGTTCTTTCTGCGGCATTGTTCCGCGGACGCGTGTAATCAGCTTTTTCTGACAGGGAATCCCCGAAAAATGCGAAAGTTTTTCAGCAAGCAGTCCGGCCTGATTGTAACCGCGGCGTATACTCCGGCCCCTGTGAATCGGAACCGGTACAATCATCTGCGGCTTCGCCCGGTTCAGAAAATCTCTGCCGGCGCAATACATCGCCCGCGCAAAAAACACAGCATGTTCTGCGCGATGACCGTATTTCAGCCGCATTATAGCTTCCTTTACAACTCCATCATAAACAAACGGTGCAAATCCTTCCTCGAACATCCTGATGTGGGTTCTGCAGTGTTCACAGTACTCCTCCGTATCATCTGTAAGGGGGCGGCCGCATCTGCTGCATTTCGGATCACTGATGAAATGTATTTTTTTCCTGCATGCACAGCAGACTTCATCTTCGTTTTTTCCGAGTATGTGATCACAGAGCGCGCAGTGCGGCGGATAGATCAGATTTCCTGCCGTCATAAGAATCCTGTTCTTGAAAATGCTCTGCTTTGCCCGTCTCATATACCGATTTACCGTCACTTTTTCTGATTTACGCCATATTTCTGCATTCCAGAATCCTGTCACTCAGTGAAGTATACCTGTTTTCCTCCATCTTGTTTTCTATCATTTCCTGAAATGTCTTTGCGGAGCCAACCGTCACCACACAATTTTTAGCCCGCGTCACTGCTGTATACAGCAGATTTCTGGTCAGAAGCATCGGCGGACCTGTCAGCAGCGGAATAACCACCGCAGGGTATTCACTGCCCTGTGCTTTATGAATGGTCGCTGCATATGCGAGTTCCAGCTCCGAGAGCTGCGAAAATGCATATGTCACGATTTTATTCTCGTCAAAAAGCACCTCCATTGTCTCCTCTGCCGGATCTATCGAAAGGATCACTCCGATGTCTCCGTTAAAAACACCCAGACCCCTGTCTCCGATAATTCCGTGTGTTCCTCTGATCTCCCACTCCATCTGGTAATTATTCTTAATCTGCATCACCTTATCGCCGGTGCGGAAGAGAATGCCGCCGCTTTCACACTCCTCTTTTTGAGGTGACGGTGGATTGAGATAGCGCTGGAGAATCAGATTCATCTGTTCCACACCGAGAGGACCTTTGCGCATTGGCGTTAAAACCTGAATATCAGTCGGCTGTGCATGTACATATCCCGGCAGCTTCTCCTGGACCAGGCGAAGCACTGCACGCTGGATCACACGCACATCCTGACGCTCCAGAAAAAAGAAATCACGGCTCTTATTGTCCAGACGCACCTGTTTCCCTTCGTGGATCCTGTGAGCATTTACGACAATGTCGCTTTTTGCGGCCTGGCGGAAAATATGATTCAGCCTGACAACTTCACACGCCTCTGCCGAAATCATATCCTTCAGGACACTTCCCGTTCCTACACTGGGCAGCAGGTTCACGTCTCCTACCAGGATCACGCGGGTTCCGGGAACGATCGCAGAAAGAAGTGCATGCATCAGATAAATATCCACCATAGACATTTCATCGATAATGATTACATCTGATTCCAGCGGATTGTCTGAATTTCTTCCAAATCGCGGCACCTCCTGGCGGCCGCCCTCCGGACCGCCTTCGATTTCCAGAAGACGGTGTATCGTGGAAGCTTCAAACCCTGTCGTCTCCGTCATGCGTTTTGCCGCACGTCCGGTCGGCGCCGCAAGCGAAACAGACATGTTCTCAGCCAGAAAAAAACGGATCATCGCATTGATTGTTGTTGTTTTTCCTGTGCCCGGTCCGCCAGTGAGAATCATAAGACCATTTCGCGCGGCTGCATATACAGCCTGCTTCTGTATCTCATCGAGCTGCAGGTTCTCCTGCTGTTCCATACGCGCGATTCCCGCAGAAACGCGTTCCCTGTCACTCTCGCAGACGACATTCAATTCCTGCAGCATTCTTGCTGTATTCAGTTCTAGAAAATAAACAGATGCCGCGTAGACACATTTCTCTTTTGTGCCATCCGGCAGCATCCGTTCTCTGATCATGAGTTTTTTCCCGATGCACAGCTCCATGAGACAATTCTGAAGCTGTTCACCGATTGCATCAAGTCCCAGCAGCCGTTCAGCCTCTTCTATAAGGCGCTCCTCCGGCAGGTAGGTATGGCCCTCCCGCCCGGCCAGATTCATCACATAAAGCAGTCCGCTGCGGATCCTGTATGCAGAATCAGCCCGTATCCCGACACGTGCTGCAATCCTGTCAGCCGTGCGAAAACCGACGCCATCCAGATCTTCTGTCATCTGGTACGGATTTTCACGAAGAACACGATACAAATCATCTTCATACTCCTGATAGATTTTCATACCGAGTGACAGAGGAATATCATACTGTGCCAGAAAAACCATCGCATTCTGCATCTGGGATTTTTCCAGAACCTGCTCTCCGATCAGCATGGCCTTTTTGGGGCTGATTCCCTTTACTTCTGCAAGACGCTCTGGCTCTTCTTCCATAATCCGCATCGTATCACTGCCAAAACAGTTTATGATCCTGCGCGCAAGCTTTTCACCGATTCCCTTAATCGCACCGCTTCCGATATATCTCTCAAATGCCTGCATATCATCGGGTATACTGATCTTGTATGCTTTGATCTGAAACTGCGGGCCATACACTGAATGATCAATGAATTGTCCCTCAGCCTCAATGTATTCCCCTTCATGAATCTCCGGAAAGCTGCCCACACAGGTTACTTCCTCGCTGTCCGCGACAAGACTCAGCACCGTGTAGCCGTTTTCTTCATTATGGAAAATAATGTGTTCAATGTATCCGCTGACCGTTTTCCGGTCAAATAATTTTTCCATTCTCAAATGCGTCCAGAACCGCTGCAAATTTCCATGTTCCGTGTGCAACAACCGACTCGGGATTCTGCGCCGTCATAACATGAAGGCCTGTCTGTTTCTCCAGAATATCCTCCAGTCCCTCGATGCGGCATCCCCCGCCCGCAAGAATAATACCTCTGCTTTGCAAATCCCCGGCGAGATCCGGCGGCGTCCGTTCCAGAACATTGCGTACCGCCTCCACAATTTGCCTGATTGGCTCACGGAATGCCTCCTGAACATCGCTTCGCGTTAACGTTACTGTTTTGGGCAGTCCGCTCATAACATTGCGCCCGTTAATGGTCAGCTTTTCCAGACGTTCGCCGGATGTAGAAGACCCCAGTTTCAGTTTGACAGACTCAGCTGTCTGTTCTCCGATAAAAAGACCATAATTACTGCGTAAAAATGAAATAATTGCCCGCGTCATATTATCCCCGGCAACCGGAATGGATGCAGAGACGACAATTCCGCAGAGTGAAATAACCGCAATGTCTGTCAGCCCTCCGCCAATATCAACAACCATATTTCCGTTTGGACGGGAAATATCCAGATCAGCGCCAATTGCTGCAGCAATCGGTTCCTTGACCAGCGTTACCTCCCGCGCCCCTGCCTGGTAGGTTGCCTCAATCACAGCGCGCTTCTCAATCTCTGTCACACCACTCGGTACGCAGATCGAAATACGCGGTTTCAGGATACCTCGCCTTCCGATGGCTTTATCCACAAAATAACGCAGCATTCGCTCAATTACCATAAACTCAGAGATTTTTCCCTGCGCCAGCGGCTTAATTGCCACATGATTTCCTGTCGTGTGTCCGACAAGCTGACGCGCCTCATCTCCGATCGCCCGGACCTTTCCCGCATCAGCATCATAGGCAACCAGCGCGGGTTCCCGGATTGTAATCCCCTTGCCCCGCACGTAGACGGCGATCGTAGAGGTTCCCAAATCAAT
>CAZRNI010000030.1:0-15076 GCA_964601425.1 uncultured Eubacterium sp.
ACCGAGGGCTTACTCCAGAAAGAAGATCGATGATTTTGTATATGTAGTTTTGAAGATATATGTTATAATATGTCTTGAATGGCCCAGTGGCTCAGTTGGTTAGAGCGCCGCCCTGTCACGGCGGAGGTCGTCGGTTCGAGTCCGATCTGGGTCGTTTCTGCTAAATCAGCAGAAACTTTTTATTTATGGGGTCTTAGCTCAGCTGGGAGAGCATCTGCCTTACAAGCAGAGGGTCACAGGTTCGAGCCCTGTAGGCCCCATAATCATACGGGCGGTTTCCCGAGTGGCCAAAGGGGGCAGACTGTAAATCTGTTAGCAACGCTTTCGGTGGTTCGAATCCACCACCGCCCATTACCGATTATCGGTATGCCGATGTGGCTCAATTGGCAGAGCAGCTGATTTGTAATCAGCAGGTTATCGGTTCGAGTCCGATCATCGGCTTCAGAAATGAAATCTTTAACGAGATGATTTCTGGTAACAATCTAATAACGCGGGATGGAGCAGTCTGGAAGCTCGTCGGGCTCATAACCCGAAGGTCGCAGGTTCAAATCCTGCTCCCGCAATTTTATGCCCAGTTAGCTCAGATGGTAGAGCAGCGGACTGAAAATCCGCGTGTCTCTGGTTCGATTCCGGAACTGGGCATATTTTTTTCAGTATTTCCTGAAAAATATCCACTGGATGTTTTTCTATGGGAAACTGGAACTTTTCTCAGACATAATTATTCTTGACATCACGGATCAGTAGGAAACAATTCGCAAATCAGGAGTAATGTTTTGAACAAAAAAAATTTAAAGGCGTTATTTGAAAAGATTTATATCAGTTCTTCTATGAATTTCTTTCATGAAGTTTTTAATAAAGATGATAAGCCTGAGGAAGCGCTTACAACTTCGGAAGTGTTCTCAATGGAAGTGATATATTCCCTGGGACGGCCGACGGTAAATCAGTTTGCCAGATATTTGCATCTTACTTCGCCGAATGCAGCATACAAAGTGAATCATCTGGTGAAAAAAGGATACCTGAACAAAATGCAGTCTCAGACGGATAAACGGGTTTTTTATCTGGAACCGACTGAAAAATACATGGAACATTATGCGATTCATCACGCATATGTCGACCGTATTTTTGAAGATATGAATCAAGAGCTTTCAAATGAAGAATGGGAAACATTGGAACATATTCTTCGGATTCTTGAAGAAAAGCAGATGCGGGCAATGGAAGAACAAAGCGCATCGGATCTGCGGAGCAGAAAAAACTGAATACTGTGACGTTCCATTTTTTTTTACACACTACTGTAACGGTATTGTAACGATGATTATGCTAATATAATTATAATGAAAGCATGATATTTTTGTCATGCTTTTGTTTTGTTATCTCCAAATAATTACTAACGATACATTGACTGGAAATGGAGGATATATGCTGCATATACTTGTTGTAGATGATGAATCAATTATCAGAGCAGGAATTACTCGTATGGTACATAAATGTCTTCCTGACGCAGATGTGCACTCCTGCGGGACGGCGGAGGAAGCATATGAAATACTTTGTGAGGAAATACTTTGTGAGACACCATGTGAGATTGTCTTTTGTGATATTTGTCTGCCAGGTACGGATGGTGTGACACTTGCCGAAAGAATAAGAGAGCTTGCTCCGGAGACGAATATTATCTTTACAACTGCATATCCGGAATTTACAGATCGTGCTATGGCAATGCATGCCAGCGGATATATACTGAAGCCGGTGACGATGGAAAAGATTCTGAATGAATTGCAGGATTTGCGTTATCCAATTTCCGGGCAGAATAATAGAAATGCAGACAATGTACCGAAACCGGGTGTGCAGAATCAATATGAAGATGCAGAATCTGCAAAGCACACGAATGAGCCTAAAATCTATCTGCGTGCATTTGGTAATTTTGAGGTCTTTTGCGATGGAAAACCGCTGCAGTTCAAATATGCAAAGACAAAGGAAATGCTCGCGTATATGACCGACCGGCAGGGTGCTCAGGTAGATTCGCATGAAATACAGGCTTTATTGTGGGAAAATGCAACCGGACATGAATCGTATTATAAGCAGTTAAGAAAGGATTTGTTTGACACGCTGCGGCAGGAGCAGTGCCTGGATATTCTCATTGTGAAACGCGGATCAATCGGCATTTTGCAGGATAAGGTAAAATGTGATTATTATGATTATTTAAAAGCAGACCGGGAAGCGATGAATCGTTTTCGCGGAGAGTATATGAGCCAGTACAGCTGGGGAGAATCTACGCTGGCCGGATTGCTTCGGGACCGCTAAGGCGGTCCCGTCTTAAGTTAAATGGAGTAGGAAAATGATAATAGTTGGAAGCATGTCACATGTTATTTGCTGTGCAGGTTCTCTGATTTTTCTGTTGGGATTTAACAGACGCAGTCTGCAAAACCGGAAAGACAGACAGTTTTTTTGTATGCTCCTTGCAGCGGCTGTCATGTTTGCCGCAAATACAGCGGACAGTTTTTATAATCCACAGCCGGAAAATCTGGTTGAGTTTATCCTGCAGGCAATCACGTTTATCGGTTTTTATTTTCTTTTGTTTTATTACACCAGGTATTTGAGTGAAATTATACGTCCGAAAGTATATCGTATATTGGATTTTGCAACAGGAAGCATGTGTGTTTTAAGTGCAGTCCTCTGGATTATTTCTATTTTTAATGGAAGTGTAGTGCAGATTTCGGGCGAATATGTCACGCCGGGTCCATTATATCTGCTGGGCCAGATGGGTGGATTTTTAATTATTCTCAATGATATTTTCCTGCTGGTTTTCTACAGAAAGGTAATTGGCATACGCTCGGCGGCGATTCTTGCGACACTTCCCCTGATTCCTTTGATTGCAGCTGTATTTGAAATGCTGTTTTCAGGTCCGTCAGTTCGAAGCCAGTTCATTTTCCTTTCGATTATGATTATTTATACGTATTACTACCAGGAAACTTCTCTGGAGCTGGAGCGGAAAGAGAGCGCACTGCTAAAAAGCAAAGTAGATCTGATGACAGGGCGTATGCAGCCGCATTACCTGTATAATGTGTTATCGACGATTTATTATTTGTGTGAAGAAGATCCGATGAAAGCACAGGAGGCAGTTGGTATCTTTTCGGATTATCTGAGGGATGTGCTGGAAGTGCTTCAGCGGCAGGAACCGGTTACACTTACGTGGGAACGGAAGGAAGTACGAAATTATGTGCGGCTTGAAAAAATGCGGTTTGGGGATCGCTTGCAGATTTCATATCTGAGCGAACTGAATGAAGAGGAGATACTCGTGCCGCCGCTGTCAATTCAGCCGCTGGTTGAAAATGCCATCCGGCATGGTATGCACACAACAGACGGAAGTGTACGAATCCGACTGGAAGCCAGAATCATTTCTGCGGATCCGGATTCCGGTACCGGTTCGGAAAAAAACAGCGCCGGAAAAAAGATGCTTACCCGTGCATCGAAGAGAGAGGTACAGATCCTTGTAATGGATGACGGCGTTGGATATGAATCCGACCAGGTCAGTTACGGCGAGGGACTTCTGAATGTACAGGAGCGGCTGCGTATGCAGTGCGGCGGAACACTCAATGTACGGAGCAATGTGGGAGAAGGAACGGTGGCGGAAATCCGGCTGCCGTGCGAAACGGACAGGAAGCGAAAAAGAACATCGCCGGTTTTGCTGTAAAAGGAGCGTAATAGCAAATATTTATATTGACTTATGACCTTTAGTCAGATAGGATAGCAATTAATCAAATAATATAATCTTTTAGGTTTTCAGTGCCTGACAGAACGTCGGGGTAAAAGGGAATCAGGTGTAAATCCTGAGCGATCCGGTCACTGTAAGCAGGGAGCTGATCACAAAAACCATTGTATGGGAAATCAGAGAAATCTGCAGACAATGTTTATCTTTTTGCAGATTTCCGAAATTCTCTATGAGAAGGCGTGAAACAGCTTTGATCTGCAAGCCAGGAAACCTGCTGAATAACTGTGAGTATGCTTCCGAGGAAAGCAGAGGATCACATAGAACCAGAACATTGATGTTTTGGTTTGTTTTTGTCGTTTCGCCCTGCTTTGAAAGAAGCAGGATTTTTTATTGTATAGGATATTTTCCGGATTCCTGTACAGATGATGATCTACAATTAAGTTTTGAGTAGGAAAGATAAAATCGATTGGAGAAAAACTTATCATGAGAAAATATTCCTGCAGAATCCTGTCACTGCTGTTAAGTGTTTTGATGGTTTGTCTTTTGGCGGAACCGGTGCGCGCGGGGGAAGCTGTATCTGCGAAGAGTGAAGCGGGTCAGGTTTCAGAAGCTGCTGCCGGTGCAGAAGATCAGACAGAAGCGAAAGCGGAAAAAGAAGAAGCAGAGGCGAAAGAGCCGGTTGAAGTAAGTTCTGTAGGAATCAGCCGTTCAGAACTGACACTTACTGTAGGAGAGACGGCAAAACTTACTGTGACTGTTTCCCCTGATAATGCAGACAATAAAAATGTCAGCTGGGCTTCTGCAGATGCAGCGGTTGCTGCAGTAGACGGAACAGGAGCCGTCACAGCAAAGGCTGCAGGTAATACAGTGATCACCGTTACAGCGGAAGATGGCGGACTTGCGGCGTCCTGTAACGTGACAGTAAATGCATCGGCAGAGAAAGAAGATGCGGATACAGCCGGACCATCTGTGGAAAATGAAAACGCATCTGCAGCAAACGAAGGATCCGATACATCGGCAGCCGGTAACGATGGCGCAAAAGGAAAATCCTCTGAGAAAGATTCTGAAAAGGGTGCAGATGCCGCTGAAGCAGACGAGGAGACTGTTTCAAAGCAGGCCGCCAAAGCCGGATCCGGCGCGGACGACGCAGAGATGTACAAAACATCCCTGCCGGACGGCGAATACAATATCAGTGCAGATGCGTATCAGTGGGACGGCGGAACCGGAAAGGCAAAGCTGACCTGTACAAAGGTGACGGTCAAAAACGGGATTGCGCGCGGCGTGTTTACGTCCTCCAGTGCCAATATGTCGCACGTCTATTATGGAGGACATACGGATAAAGATGTTGATGACGCGAAGTACTATGATCCGGATCAGGACCGGTGCGGAGAAAAGGTACTGCCGATTAAAGATAAAACAGTTACATTTCCTGTTGTGCTGAACCAGAAGACAGATATATCCTGCCGGACGACGGCGATGACCGTACCGCATTGGGTTCAGTATGCATATACGATCGTGCTGAAAGAGCCTGCGTCGTATACGACGCAGGTTCGGGTAACCGATTCTGAGACAGGAAGCGAACTGCCGGATGCTGTTGTAACAGTAAAAGACCAGACTTCCGGAACGGAAATCAGCGGAAAAAACGGCGAATATACACTTTCAAGCGCCTGCAAATATACGATTTCAGCGATTGCAGAGGATCACGAGAGTCAGACACGCTCAGACTACATGCCCGCAGCCGACGAGACAATCGAGCTGAAGCTCAAGCCGGTTGATACCGGAGAGGAGAAAACCTGCTCTTTAAAGGTTCAGGTAAAAGATGCAGAAGGGAAAGAGATCGCTGGCGCAAAGGTCGAAGTGATCCGCGATACAGAAGAGCATATTATCTCGATCAAAGAAAAAAACGGCGCCTTTCCGGTAATGGCCGGCAAGGTGTATACGCTGCGCGTTTCCGCACCCGGATATAAGACAAAAGAACAGACGATTAACATTACAAAGGACAGCACGGAGAACGTCGTACTGGAGCAGGAACTCTGTAAGGTACATGTCCGCGTGATTGATGCGGATACCCAGTACAATCTTTCGAAGGCGTCTGTTACCGTAATGGATGGAAATAGCCGGACCGTTTCGGGAACGAACGGGACCTATGAAGTGCCGTATGGGACTGTTTTAGCGATCACTGCATCCAATACAGGTTATCAGACAAAAGACGGAAAAACCTCTGCACTGCAGACAGTAACAGTATCCGGTGAGCAGACCGTGACGTTCGAACTTGTAAAGCAGACATATAGTGTGAAGGTGTCTGTCGTAGATGCGTCCACCGGCAGTGCAGTTTCAGGGGCATCGGTCACAGTAAAAGACGGGTCGACGGATAAGACAGTTGCAGCTTCCGGCGGCGCATATTCTATGCAATATGGGAATGTTTACACGATTTCCGCTTCTGCGTCGAACTATGCGGCAGCTTCTGTAACGCATAAGGCAGCGGCCAGTACGACTGTTACTGTCCGGCTGGAATCGACAAAGAGTTCTGCATCGGGCGGCACTTCCTCTGGTTCAGGATCCGGTACCGGTTCCGGGAGTTCTGCGGCTGCGCAGACAGAGCAGATCGTAAATAACGGAACATACAACGTTAAATATAAAGATGCTGAAAACAATATGTTTAACATTGTCGGCGTGGTTCTTCATGTTAAAGACGGCGCTTATACCGCGGATGTATCTCTCTCCGGAGAGGGATATGATTACGTATATCCCAGTACTGCTGCCGCAGCAGTTAAGGCAGGCCAGAGCAAGTGGTCAAAATACTGGAAGAATAAGGATGGAAAATACACCTATACGATAGAAGTTCCTTATCTGGATAAGCCGTTCATACTGGCTTCCCGCAGTATCAAATACGCGAATGATCCAAAAATGAAGGATCAGGCATGGCGCGACGGAACCGAAGGAGGAGACGCGTCGCATGGTTCACATGAAATTATTATTTATTCGCAGTATACCAATGGGAAGAAACTGCCCACGCATGAGGGAATTCGAAAAGAATCCTCTATCAAGGCTGTGACGGACGCAGACAGCGGATCCTCGGGCAGCAGCAAAAAGAAATCGAAGAGCAGTAAAAAATCAAAGAGCAGCAAATCATCCGCAACGAGCTCGTCAGGAAGCAGTTCCGGCGGCGGCACGAATGGATCGACGGGCTCTGTTAACAACCAGACCGGATTGAAGGACGGCTCCTATAAACCGGACAGCTTCAGTTTTAAAGGCGGCACAGGGAAACTGAGCATTTCCTGCGATGAGATTATTATCAAAGGCGGAAAGACTTACGCCCGGATTGTATTCAGCAGCACATATATCCAATATGTCAAGGCCGGCGGCCAGAAGATTACAGATTATACCAGAGGATCGGATTCAACATCCTTTGTGATTCCTGTTGAACTGAATAAAAACAATACGATTCTGGCGCTGACAACAAAAATGTCGCAGCCACATGAAATTGCTTACCAGTTGTACATCGGACTGGAAGCTGCAAAAACTGCAGGAAGCGGTTCCGGCGGATCATCAGAAAGCGGTGCGAACGGAAGCGCAGCCGGAGCCGGACAGACTGAAGGAAAGGTCGATGACCAGTACGATCAGCTGGACGAGAAGGCGCCGGAGATCATGGGTCTCACCTATGAAAAAGAAATTCCGGTTGAGCATTCAGACCTGTTTAAGATTTATCAGTACGCGGATGGCTGTAAGCTGATTGAGCTGGATATGCAAAAGCGGACAGCTCTGGATGAGGATCTGACGGGTATCAAGGTGGATATGGAAGAAGATTCTGCAAATACAGATGCGGAACAGACAGACGGGCAGAGCGCCGGTGCCGGCGCTGACAGCCAAAACACGGATGCGGACTCCGGTGCTGAAAGTGCTTCAGCAGAAGAACAGACATCATCAGCTGCGCTTTCCGACGAAGAGGGCGGCGGTGATATGGCACAAACAGCCTCCGAGCAGAAAGCAGAACTTTATAATCATGCAATTTATAAATATCTTATTGTCCAGGAAGGCATGGAAGTACCTGCAGGCATTGATAAACAGCTGTTTGTAGTACAGCTTCCTCTTGACAAGACAGCAGTCTCTGCGCCGTCAGCGCTCGAAGCAATGGACAGTCTTTCGCTGACAGACCAGATTGCAGGCATTGGCATTCCTGCAGAAGAGATAACCGTTGATGCACTAAAAAAGGCGGTGCAGACAAAAGAAGGCAGGGAAGCAGATATTCCGGACATCGGTACGTATGACGATCTGGATTACAAAACGCTGCTTCTCAAGAAGATGAATATGCTCTTTGTTCCGTCAGAGATTCTGCCGGTCGCAGGCAGCGGCAAGCTTGAACAATTTGATGCGAAGACAAAAGAAGATTTTGAAAAGCTCAGCGATGCCGAGAAGACAGAATTTGCCGAACTGGCTGCAGAGCAGGCAAAGGAGCTTGCGACGATTGGTAAGCGCGGCGTGCAGCTTGGCATGGGCGTGATCGTAGACCGCAGCGCTGATGAAGAATCTGATCTGGCAAAAGCAGAGTGGATCAAGGTTTACGGCGCGCTTTACGGAAAAGAAGCAGAAGCAGATAAGCTGTATCAGGATGCCGGCGGAACAGCGGCAGAAGATCTGGAGAAGAAAAGCCGGACAAATACCGGTGGTGCAGCAGACGCAGAAAACAATGATACAGCAGCTGATTCGGGTGATGATGGAAATACATTGGATGTACCGCAGGGAACTGCAACAGCCACAGGTGTGACGGATCCGGTTCTGCGTATTCTGAATCTGCGGAATAAACTGGAAGGCGCCACATTAAAGGAGACGACATGCGAAGAAACAAATGGCTTTCTATATGTGCGTTAATATTGATTGCGGTATTAACATTAACTGCGTGCGGCGGTGCGCAGGGCGGAAGTGCTGAGGCCGGCAGTTCTGCGGATGGCAATTCTGCAGGGCAGGCGGTAAGTGCGGCTTCTGATGCAGCCGGAACCCAGAAAGCTGATGAAGGGAATGGATCGGCTGCAGCAATGAGTGATGAAGATGCTGCGGATGGTATAGGAGCCGAAACCGGTCAGACAGATGCAGCAGACAGTACCGGGAATGACACAGCAGAAGCGGATCCGGACGCACCGGTGATCGAAGGACTGACCTATGCATCAACCATGAAACTGGATTATGCGGACTGCTTCCACGTATATTATTATGCGGACGGCTACAAACTGATCGATATTCCGATCAGCGGGCAGTATCTCGTTGTTCCGGAAGGCGGTGAAAAGCCGGAGGGATTGGCGGAAGATATCACGGTCATTTACCAGCCGCTTGATGAGGTATATCTTGCTGCGACCGGCGCGATGTCATTTTTTGACCGTCTGGATGCAATTGATGTGATTAAAATGAGCTCGCTTGATGTCAGCGGATGGGCGATACAGGCTCCGATTGACGCCATGAATGCCGGCGATATTGTGTTTGCAGGCAAGTACAGTGAACCGGATTATGAAATGATGGTAGAGCACGACTGTGATCTGGCGCTGGAATCCACTATGATTCTTCACACGCCGGAAGTGCAGGAAATGATCGAGGATCTCGATATTCCCGTGATGATCGACCGCTCCAGTTATGAGCTGGAGGTTCTCGGCCGGATTGAGTGGGTAAAGCTGTACGGCGCACTGGTCAATAAGGAGGATGTGGCAGAAGAGGTGTTTGCCGCGCAAAAAGAAATTGTCGATTCCATGGAGGATTTTGAAAATACCGGCAAGACAGTTGCTTTCTTCTCCGTGAATTCCGACCGCTCGGTTGTTGTGCGCAAGACGCAGGATATTATTCCGAATATGATTGAGATCGGCGGGGGAAAGTACGTTCTGGAAAATGCAGATGATCCTTCGACAAACAGCGCTTCTATGAATATGACAATGGAAGAATTTTACAGCCAGGCTGTCAATGCGGATTATATTGTATATAATGGAACCATTGTCGGCGCGCTGAATTCCGTGGATGATCTGCTGGGCAAGGATCCGCTGTTCGCGGAGTTTAAGGCCGTCAAAGAAGGTAATGTCTGGACGGTTGATAAGACCTGGTATCAGGATACGGCGAATGTCGCGAATCTGATTACAGATTTTAATGTGATGCTGACAGACGGGGATCCGTCGAAACTGACCTATATGAAGAAAGTGAGTTAGCAGATTATCTTGGAAATCTATCGATAATCTGTCTGGAGAGAAGGAGTAGGAAGATGCCGCAGAGTGTAACGGGAATGGCTGCCGGCGGGTATCATGCGGAAAATTTCCGCCGGAGATCCAGATATACGCTTGTATTTGTAATCCTTATTTTGGCCTTTTTCCTGATCTGTATTTTGAATATCAATACCGGCAATGTAAATATTCCGGTGTCCAGAATTTTGAAGATCCTGTTTACGCAGGCCGGCGATAAGGATGAGATTAATATCATCTGGAAGATCCGCCTGCCGCGTATTCTGATGGGCGCGATGCTCGGCGGCGCACTGGCGCTGTCCGGTTTTCTGCTGCAGACGTTCTTCGAGAATCCGATCGCGGGTCCGTTTGTGCTGGGTATTTCTTCCGGTGCGAAGATGATCGTCGCGATCATTATGATTTTCTTTCTGCAGCGGTTCGGCCGCGTTTCCTCATGGGCGCTGATCATCGCGGCGTTTGCCGGTTCGCTGATGGCGACGGGATTTATTCTGGCGGTGTCCCGGCAGGTGAAAAGTATGGCAGCGCTTCTGGTTGCCGGTATCATGATCGGCTATATCTGTTCGGCGGTTACGGATTTTCTGATTACCTTTGCGCAGGATTCGGATATTGTCAATCTGCACGGCTGGTCGCAGGGAAGCTTTTCCGGTATGAACTGGACCAATGTAGCTGTATCGGCGGTGATTGTCGGCATCTCTTTCTGCCTGACATTTCTGCTTTCCAAGCCGATCGGCGCTTTTCAGATGGGCGAAGCCTACGCGCAGAGCATGGGCGTCAATGTAAAGCGGTTCCGGATCGCGCTGATCCTGCTTTCCAGCATCCTGTCTGCAACGGTTACTGCTTTTGCGGGGCCGATTTCCTTCGTCGGCATCGCGGTGCCGTTTCTGATGAAGCGGTCGCTCGGGACGGCGAAGCCGCTGGTGGTTATCCCGGCGACATTTCTGGGCGGCGCAGTCTTCTGCATGGTGTGTGACCTGATCGCGCGCATGGCGTTTGCACCGACGGAACTGAAAATCAGTACCGTGACATCCATGTTCGGCGCACCGATCGTTATATTCATGCTGATCCGGCGGCAGCAGGGCAGGCAGTAAGGGGGATCGATATGAGTCAGTATTATTTCCATATGGATCAGCTTACTGTCGGATATAACGGCCAGCCGCTGATCAAAGATATAGAAATCGGTATCCGGCAGGGCGAGATCGTGACATTGATCGGTCCTAACGGTGCCGGAAAATCTACTATTTTAAAAAGTATCACCCGGCAGCTTTCGCTGATCGGAGGTAAGGTACAGTTTGCGGAAAAAGAACTGCGGTCGTATTCGTATAAGGAATTGTCCTCAAAAATGGCGGTTGTGCTGACGGAGCGCATGCGGCCTGAGCTGATGACATGCCATGATGTGGTTGCGACCGGCCGCTACCCGTATACGGGCCGGCTGGGGATTTTATCCCCTGAAGATGAGCGGATTGTGGACGAATCCATACGGGCTGTTCATGCTGAGGAGATCGGCAGCCGCGACTTCAACGCGATCAGTGACGGCCAGAAACAGCGTGTGCTGCTGGCAAGAGCGATCTGTCAGGAGCCCGAGATCATCATCCTCGATGAGCCGACGTCCTTCCTGGATGTACGCCATAAACTGGAGCTTCTGGCGATTCTTCGAAACATGGCAAAGCAAAAAGGCATCACGGTTATCATGTCGCTGCATGAGATTGATCTGGCCATGAAAATCTCAGACAAGATCGTGTGCGTCAAGGGCGACCACATCTTCCGCTACGGCGAACCGGAGGAGATCTTCGAGGAGTCCATGATCCGGGAGCTGTATGAAATTGATAACGGATTCTTTGATCCGCTGTTCGGCAGCATTGAGCTGCCTGCCCCCGGGACAAACGTAAGGCGGAATGCAGGTGGTATGGATGGCGCAGAAGGAAAAAGCCCAAGCCCTCACACACTGGTTCTGTCATCCTGCGGAACCGGAATTCCCGTATTCCGGCGGCTGCAGCGCCAAAACGAGCCGTTTATCTCCGGCATTTTATATACAAATGACGTAGATTATCAGCTCGCAAGGCTTCTGGCGGCGGAAGTAATCACCGAAAAGCCATTCTGTCCGATCAGCGATGCGGCATTTACCCGGGCGATGGAGGCGGTTGAAAAGTGTGAGCGGGTGATCGATGCTGGCGTGGAAATCGGCGGGAGCAATGCGCGGATGGCGGAGGTGCTGGCGGCAGCGGAAAAGGCCGGAAAGCTGGTCCAGATCTAAAAAGGATTGCAAACCGCCGTCGGAATACCCTTATTAATAAACAATTAGCTATTTAAAAATATAATAATATTAGTGTGTTTCAGTGCCGTATGATGTTCGATACGGATAATAGGGAATCAGGTGAGAGTCCTGAGCGATCCGGTCACTGTAAGCAGGGAGCATGATGCAATATGCCATTGCGCCGCAAGGCGTGAGAAGGCGCAGCAATGTGACGATCTGTAAGCCAGGAGACCTGCTGAGACGCAGCACTGAATGCTTCCGAAGAAAGCCGGCGTGCAGTTGTGTCATATGAGTAGTTCCTTTTGAATTGCTTTATCTGAAGGCGCTTTGCTTCTTACGGGAGTAGGGCGTCCTTTTTGTTATGGGCCTGTGGGATCTTTAAAGACCGGGTTCTTTGTACTGAGTTTTGTATAATCTTACATTGAACAGAGACAACGGCAGACCTGCGGCTCTTCAGATAAATAACTAACATGATCAGATAAAGAAAAGGAGGAAGTATGAAAAAACTGACATCAAAAACAATATGTTTGCTGCTGGCGTTTGTGCTGGCTCTGTCACCTGTGACAGGATCAGCAGTTACAGTGTTTGCAGGCGATGAAGAAACTGCAGCAGAAGCAGATTCCCGTATAACATATACCGGAGAAAAAGTGGGATTTTTTAAAGAAGACGGCGTCAGCGAATTTGGCATGCTGTCCCTGCAGGAAGGATCAAAGGTTGTAGTGGATGGAGATCAGGTGAAGATCTATGATGTTCCAAGCAATAAGACGATTTATGACGGACTGCATTGGGGATTTATTACAGACGAAGAACTGACAAAGGATGTTTTGGCTCTGGAAGATGGATGCTGGAGCATTTCTGTCGGAACTGATAACTGTGGTTATGGAATTCCTGTTGCACCGGTCAAGACAGAGGCGCGCGGAGGAGGAACAACAGCGTCTCAGTACTATCTCTGCATTCCGACACAGGAAAAACTCAAGACAATCGCAGATTACAGCGGAGTTGACGCTGCGCTTGCGTCTGTACCGGAGGATTTGTCTGTATACACAGAAGAGAGTGCAAAGGCAGTAACGGATGCGGTTGAGGAAACGAAAGCAGCTGATTTCCGGTTCTACAGCACCGAAGAGCAGGCTGCAGTTGATGCGGCAGCAGAAGCAATTAATTCAGCGGTTGCAAGACTGGAAGAAGCAGCTTCGTCTGGGATTGAAGACGGCACGTATCTTCTTCCGGAGTTAAAGGCCGGACCATCGGCGATGTTTAACCATTTTGTAGAGGGATCAAAATACCTCACCGTAAATGGCGATCAGGCAGTGATTCGTTTCATTACAGATGGTTCCACTGCATCTATCCAAAAGTATTCAAAGATCGCGCTCGGTAGGAGCAGCGAGCTTGTTCAGACGGCTTATCAGGCTGAGCTTCCGGAGGGCACAACGATTATCGAAGGCAAGCTTCAGCCGGCATTTGCAGGAACCGGAAAGGATCAGTATCTTTTTGAAATATCGTTAACAACGGAGGAAGCGGAAGCGCTTCTTTCTAATGATATAGAAGAAGACATTTATATTACAATATGGAATAAGGTGGGATCCAGCACAGATAAGATTCCGGGCTGGTATAAGCCAGGCGATGATATCTATCTTTCTCTGGGAAGTCTCGGAGAAAAGGCAGAGCCTCCGGTCGATGCAGAAGCATTTCGGTTTACGCTTCAGGTCGGACAGTACACAGAGGGTGCAGATTTCCACACTGCCAGTTTTGAGGGTGTAGAGTATAGACTTACTGACCAGAATGATAATCTGTATGAACCGTCCTCGATATCCGCAGGCTCTATTACATATTCTAATCTTTCTGTGGACAATACTTATACATTTACTGCATCGAAGGAAGGCTGGGCAGTTGTAACGCAGGGAGAATGGGATGTGGAAGCACATGCTTATATCTACACTTTTACAGGCGAAGATACAATTGTTCAGACGATTACAAAAGATGATGATGGTAAAAATATTACCGAGTATACGAATCCGGGAATGGTCTTCCGGAAGAAACCACGAGAAGAAAATGTTGTTGACTTAGCGCTTGCATCAGTACCGGAAGGGCTTAATTATGATATCTTTACAGAGGATACGGCAAATGCACTGAGAAATGCGATTGAGGCTGCAGATCCGGAAGCAGCAGATGAAAATGAACTAAATGCAATGGCTGAAGCTATTACAAATGCGCTTCAGGGATTGATTCCAAAAGACGGAAGATATGAAATTGATTTAACAAAGTATAACGGAACGCCGTATTATTTATTTGAAGGGCTTGGTGATTCAGACAGAGACAACGGAAAAGTGATTCTTGTTGTTGAAAATGGCGTAATGACCGCAGAAATTGTCCTGAAGAATCAAAGCTACGGACAGGTTTGTCTCGGAACAAAAGACGAGGTAATAGAGGAGGCAACAGCAGCGGGAACAGTTCCAGAAGGAACAATTGATCTTGAAATGCCGACTGATAAAATTACCGTTAACGGAAAAGAATATGCGTATACAACAGGTGTAATTCCGGTACCGGCACTTCAGAAAAAAATCAATTATGCGTATCATTCATCAAATACGGGAAGATATACATATAATACGGGATGGTATGATCACGGCGTGATGTTTCTTGCGGCCAGCATAAAAGAGGAGCAGACAAATCCGGAAGAAGTGATCACAGAGCTTGCAATTACAAATAACACAGGTATGTTCAAGGCAGTTACAGCATATCTGTCTGAGAAAGACGGAAGCACAAATCTGATTATGGCTCTTTCCGGAACTGGTTATCATGAATTGTTCAAAGGAACCTATGAACAGGCATCCGCAAACGGAGACAACCGAGACAACTGGATTCATGGATATCAGAACGATGCAGGATTGTGGGAATTCGCGATTCCGATTG
>CAZRNI010000031.1:0-11063 GCA_964601425.1 uncultured Eubacterium sp.
TCAGGTTGCAGACACTGTCGTACTAGTCAAACCCAACACCTCACGCGAACTCACTTAAAGCCCCCTTTAACGGAGAACGGAGAAATAATAAAGATGAAAAAAAATGAAATGATAAAGATGATCGCCGATATTGAGTGGGTGATGTTTGACAAGGTCAACAATATTGGCGGGCGCGCGTCCTGCCAGGATGAGAAACAGACATTTTACATCATGCGTTCCAGCCAGCTCGGTGCCTGGAGTGAGGCTCTGCTGGAGAGCTATCTGGAGGATCTGGAGCAGGCGAAGCAGGCGGGGAGAAATCCGCTGAGCGAGAAATATGGATACATGATGGAGCGCACCAGCCCGGCAGAGTTTGCCGGGATCCGCGAACAGCTTCCATCCCGCACGCCGGAAAAGGATGCGCTGATTGACAAGATCTGTGCACAGCAGACTGACTGGCAGGAGCAGCTGGCGGAGCGGTATCCGAAGCTGACAGGACGCGGCCGGTCGATCCGCCGTACAGAGGACACCCCGTTCAATACGTCCTTCGAGACATACATGTGGGGTGAGCTTGCAACCTATTCACAGAAAACGATCGAGATCTACGCGGACTACGTGGAAGAAATCTGGCAGGCAGGCAAAAGCATTCCGGAAATGGTGCTGCTGAACACCGTGAAGCAGTACGGTTTTGATTCGCTGGATGCAGCGGAAGAGCGGATGGGGTGATTTCCGTTTCTATAGATCATGATATTCAACAGTTCATCTCAGGCACGCTCGCGCTACATTCGGTTGGCAACGGCACTAAGCTTCACAGGATTGTATCCTGTTCAGCAAGTGCCGGCCACCTCAAAGTACCTGAGATTGAGCATGTTGAATTTACATTTTATTAACAGAAAAGCGTCGGAAATCACCGCATTTGAAATAAAGGAAGAGGGACAATATGGGAGATATCAAGGAGCCTAGAGAGCGGGAAGCGATCGAGATAGAGGGCGCTTCCTCTAATAATTTGAAGCATATTTCGGTGAAGATTCCGAAGGAGAAGCTGGTGATGTTTGCCGGCGTGTCAGGGTCAGGGAAGAGTTCCCTGGCCTTTGATACCGTTGCGGCAGAGAGCGGCCGGCAGTGGCAGGCGTCATATCCGATGTTTCTGCGGCAGCGGCTGCCGCGCTATGAGCGGCCTGAGGTGGAGAATATCCGCAACCTGACGCCTTCGATTGTCGTGGACCAGAAGCCGATCGGCGCAAATGTCCGGTCGACGGTCGGCACGGCGGTGGATGTGGCGCCGCTGGTCAGGCTGCTGTTTTCCCGCGTGGGCCAGCCGTCTGCGGGCGGATCCATGGCATATTCGTTTAACCATCCGCACGGCATGTGCCCGGAGTGTACGGGACTCGGCGAGAAGGCAGAGCTGGATGAATCGCTGATGTTTGATATGGATAAGACCATCAACGAAGGCGCGATCCGGTTCCGTCAGTTCTTCGGCGGCAGCTGGCAGGATTTTTATTATAAATTCAACCCGCTCTACAGTGCGGATAAGAAACTGAAGGATTTTACAGAAGAGGAATGGAAGGCGCTGCGGATCGGTCCGGATGAACCACTGGTAATGGATTATATCAGAAATAATACCGGCCAGGTTTCGAAGCTGCCGTATGAAGGCGTCGTCGCACGCTTTAACCGGCTCTATCTGAATCGTGACATCTCAAAGCTGAAGAAGAGCGTGCAGGATGAGGCGATGCAGTTTATCAAGCGCAGTCCCTGCCCTGTCTGCGGCGGCAGCGGACTCAACCCGGCGGCACTCGCGTCGAAAATCAACGGCTATAATATTCAGGATATGAATGACATGGAAGTCAGTGATTTGATTGGTGTGCTGGAAAACATCCGCGATCCGCTCGGCCGGTCGATTGCATCGCAGATCACGACATGTCTGTGGTACATGGTGGATGTCGGGCTGGGATATTTAAGCCTTTCCAGACGCACGGACACACTCTCGGGCGGGGAGGCGCAGCGTCTGAAAATGGTGCGTCACCTGGGCAGCAGCTTGAGCAATATCACATACATATTGGATGAACCGACAGCTGGTCTGCACCCGGCAGATGCCGGGAAAATCGGTAAATTACTGCTGGATCTGCGCGACCACCACAACACGGTTCTGGTTGTCGAACACAGCCGGCAGATGCTGCAGCTGGCAGATCATATTATTGAACTGGGACCTGATGCCGGTCAGTATGGCGGCGAAATTGTATTTGAGGGGACGCTGCAGGAAATGGAAGGCACCGGCACGAAGACGGCGGAGAGCCTGCTGGAGAAGATCAGTCTGAATGAGAATCCGCTTCCGTGGACAGAGGGGTACCCGGTTGAACATGCATCAATCCACAATCTGAAGGACGTCAGTGTCACGATTCCGAAGGGGATCCTGACAGCCGTGACCGGCGTAGCCGGATCCGGCAAGAGCAGCCTGATCTGTGAGGCATTTGTGCGCCGGTATCCGGATGCCGTTGTCATTGACCAGAAGGCGATCGGGACATCCACAAGATCAACGCCGGCAACCTACACCGGTGTCATGGACGAGATCCGGAAACTTTTCGCGAAGGAAAATAATGTGAGCCCGCAGTGGTTCAGCTTCAATTCCAAAGGTGCATGCCCGGTCTGCAAGGGCAAGGGCGAAATCCTGCCGGATGTGGCATTTGCCGATCCGGTTGCGATCCTTTGCGAGGAATGCGGCGGCCGCCGCTACAACCCGACGGCGCTTTCCTACCGGTACCAGGGGAAGACGATTGAAGAAGTCATGAACATGACCATCGCGCAGGCGCTGGAATTCTTCCCGCAGAAGAAAATCCACGACCGCCTGCAGATCATGATCGATGTCGGTCTGGAATACATGACACTCGGACAGCCGACCAGCACCCTTTCCGGCGGTGAGATCCAGCGCCTGAAGCTGGCGGAAGAACTGCACAAAGCCGGAAAAATTTACGTGCTCGACGAGCCGTCAACCGGCCTGCACAGCCATGACATCGCACGTCTTCTGAAGCTTCTCCGGAAGTTGATCGAGGGCGGCAACACCGTCGTCATCGTAGAACACCGGCAGGAAATGATTGCAGCTGCCGACTGGATCATCGACATGGGACCGGGCGGCGGTAAAAACGGCGGTCAGGTCATGTTTACCGGGACGCCGCAGGAACTGATCGAATGCGAGAAATCGCTGACCGGCAGATGGCTGAAGCGGAGCTGCCGGTAACGTTCGTCAAAAATATGCAATCTGGTAAGCAAGGTGCAATTTGTTTTTGGAATAATGCCGAATGTGCAAAACCATTTCCTGCAGCAATTGAAAAAGAATGATATTTGCAGTACCATGTTTCGCGGTGAGTCAGAGAGAAACGTCCCCATTGACTCACAACCGTCCCCTGTCTCCAAAAGAAAGGCATACATACATGAACCGAAAAAGCATCGACATGACACACGGGTCACTGGCGGACAAACTGGTTATATTCTGTCTGCCGCTGATTGCCGCAAATATTCTGCAGCTGCTGTTTAACGCGGCAGATGTGATTGTTGTCGGCCGTTTTGCGGGCAGCAATTCTCTGGCTGCAGTCGGCAGCACGACCAGCGCGATTTTTCTGCTGATCAATGTGCTGATGGGCCTCTCTGTCGGCGTCAAAGTCATGATCGCGCGTTATCTGGTTATTAACGGCGAGGAAGAGAAGATTTCGCGCACGCTGCATACGGCTGCCTCCGTAAGTATTGTCGGCGGAATTGGCGTAGGCCTTCTCGGCATTGTAATTGCAGGACCGCTTCTGCGTCTGATGTCCGTGCCGGAGGAGATTTTTCCGCTGTCACTGCTGTATATGCGGATTTATTTCGCGGGAACTGCATTTAATATGCTCTACAACTACGGCGCGGCTGCGCTGCGCGCCCGCGGAGATACGCAGAGACCGCTGATTTATCTGACGATTAGCGGCGTGCTGAACGTCATTCTGAACCTGTTCTTTGTCATTGTGCTGAAAATTGATGTCGCAGGTGTTGCACTTGCGACGATCATCAGTCAGGGCGTCAGCGCGGTACTGGTTCTGATCTATCTGGCAAGATCGGATGATGAACTGCATTTTTCACCGCGCAAACTCTGCATTGACGGCAGACTGCTGATTAATATGATGAAAATCGGCGTGCCGGCGGGTCTGCAGATGTGCCTTTTCAGTGTCGCAAATATGACGGTGCAGGGCGCGATCAACAAATATGGCGCCATTACGATGGCCGGCTCGAGTGCCGCGACCAGTATTGAGTCCTTCATGTATTCAGCGATGTCGGCGCTGCATCAGGGGTGCCAGACATTTACAAGCCAGAACGCCGGCGCGGGCAAATATGACCGCGTGGACCGCGTCATCAAGATCTGTCTTTGCTATGCGCTGATTGTGGGCGCGGTGCTTGCGACGATCATGGACGTTTTCCGCTATCCGCTGCTGCATATCTATAACACAGACCCGGCCGTGATCGAAGCGGGCGTGATCCGGCTGGTTGTTATGGTAACGCCGTATTTCATCTACGGTATGGCAGATGTATTTGTCGGCGCGATCCGCGGCTGCGGCCACGCACTTTCACCGGTTATTGCGACACTGATCTGCAACTGCCTGTTCCGTATTCTCTGGACCACCTGGCTGGATACCAGCAAGTACGGGGTTGAATATATCTATTATTCCTTCCCGGTGACCTGGCTCCTGCTGCTGATCGTCGTCTTCTTCATCTGGCGGCGGGTGCGCAGGCAGGTGGCGCTGCAGCAGATCTGAGTTAGGGAAAGCTTCAGCCTCTGGCAGCATACACGCGACGGGAGAGCGCGTTTGAACAAGCTTATAAGATGATTGATATGAATACAGGGAGTTTTTATTCGCAGGAGTGAAAACTCTCTGTTTGTTTTTGTATAAAAAGGAGTAATTTATCATTTGTTATATAGGAATATAAAAAGATCACGGGAGGTTGACGTAAAATCAATCCGGTGATAAAGTTATCTGCAGGATAAAATTATGTCCACTGAATTTCCGGATGATACGAGTACCAGTCCAAGGGCAATTGCCACCCCAGACACTCGGGGATATAAGCACAAGGAGAGCCAACTGATCAGCCCTTTTATCGAAGTGCCTCTTTTTACGAAGCGTTGGAGAGAAATTGGACTAAATGATGATGAACTGCTTGCACTTCAGATCATGTTGATCAAGGATCCTGAATCCGGTCCCGTAATGGAAGGAACCGGAGGAATCAGAAAAGTCAGGTTTCCGGTTTCAAACTGCGGGAAAAGCCATAGTGTACGTGTATGCTATACAGATTTTGCAGAGTATGAAGTAACCTATTTGATAACAGCATTTGAGAAGAAAGATCAGGAAAATCTTACAGACGCTGAGAAAAGAGTACTAAAGAGACTGGTTAAGCCGTTAAAGGATGAAGTATCAAAGCGGAGGTAATCCTATGAGTTCGATGTTTGAAGATCTTTGCGAAGGACTGCAGCAGGCGATTGAATACGAGAGGGGAAATGTTGACGCAAGGGTGAGAACTTTCATAATTTCTCCTGTTAAAAGATATAAAAATGATGAAATTCGTGAGCTGAGAATTTCTTCCGGTATGACACAATCTGTATTTGCTGATTTCATGGGCGTTTCAAAAAAAACAGTCGAAGCCTGGGAATGTGGGCGAACACATCCAACCGGCGCTGCCTGCAGATTGCTGCAGATATTGGCCGAGCAGGGAAAGGAAGGGTTACCATTTGTAACAATGCAATAAAAACGAGCTTCGGGCAAAACCGAAGCTCGTTTTGAAATGAGAGGATCAACTCAGTGGGGGCACTGGGGTGATCCTCCGGCGGCGCAATACGGCGCAAAGCGAAAACATCGCGAATCACTTCATCATCAGAAATGCGCACAGATTTCCGCGTTTTCCGCCGGAGGCGCGATGTGAAAAGAACCGCTCTGATTCGCAGCAGGTGCAGTGTCCGCTGTCGGAAATCTGACCGGCCGGGATGCCTGCCTGTTCCATGAGCAGGCGGTTCATCCGCGGAAGATCCAGCTGATAGTGCTCGGGTCTGCCCGGATGCAGAAAACAACCGATTTCATCTTCTGAGAAGGTCTCCCGGATTTTACCGGCAACATATTCATCCACTTCGTAACAATTTCCGCAGATACAAGGGCCGATGCCGGCAAGGAGATCCTCCGGCCGGCTGCCAAATTCGTCCTGCATTCTCTGAATGGTCACCTGCGCCATCCGGTTCACAGTGCCGCGCCATCCTGAATGTGAGAGAGCAATCGCCTTGTTTACAGGATCCAGAAAATACAGCGGCACGCAGTCTGCAAAAAATGCCACCAGCATGACGCCGGGTTCATTGGTGACCAGTCCGTCGACATCGGTCCACGGAAGCGGCTGCGTCAGGCCATATCCCATTTCTTCTTTTCCGACACGCAGCAGGTTGGTCGTGTGCGTCTGTTGCGTCAGAACCATCTGTGAGACGGAGACCGAGAGTGCATCCGCCATGCGGCGGAAGTTTTCGGCAATATTTTCCGGCGCATCGTCCATAGTTCCCCTGAAATTCATAGAAGCACAATAACCGCTGCTGACGCCGCCGTCCCGGGTGGAAAATGCATTGACGGTCAGACCGGTCCGGTCAAATGATTCAAAAGAAAGATACGGGACGCCGTGATTGATATGTTCTGCCATCCGTTTGGACATGTTGTATACCTCGCTAAACAGATTAATAAAAAGTATTATAGCACACTTAAAAAAGGTGCAGTACTATATTTAGTGCAGCTCCTTGCTTTTCATACATAGAGATTGATTTTTTTCGAAATGGAGATACAATAATATCGATAGGCAAATTAAGCTGGCAGAATGGGAACCATTCTGAAAAACCGATACATAAATAAGGAGAATCCACGAATGAATGATACAATTATCGCGGTGCAGAAAGAAGTAAAGAAGGCAATTTCCGGTAAGGACGATGTCATTAAGCAGGTTTTGACGGCAATTCTTGCCGGTGGTCACATCCTGCTGGAGGACATTCCGGGCGTCGGAAAGACCACGCTGGCACTGGCAATGAGCCGCGCGCTGGGTCTGGCATTTGCCCGCGTGCAGTTTACACCGGATGTCGTCCCTTCAGACATTACCGGATTTACGGTCTATGATAAGGAGAAAGGCGTATTCCGTTACCGCAAGGGCGCTGTGCTGACAAATTTCTTTCTTGCGGATGAGATCAACCGTACGTCAAGTAAGACACAGGCTGCGCTGCTGCAGGTCATGCAGGAGGGATGTGTGACCGTCGATGGAAGAACGTATCGCGTCCCTGAACCGTTTATTGTTATGGCGACACAGAACCCGGTCGGTACAGCCGGCACACAGATGCTGCCGGAGGCCCAGCTTGACCGCTTTATGATCAAGATTTCCATGGGTTATCCTGATCTGGATGATGAGATTGATATTCTGAAGAATCGTGAGACTTCTGACCCGCTGAACACAGTGCGGGCGGTTCTGGCACCGGAAGATCTGGCGCAGATTAAAAAGGAAGTTTCGCATGTTTTCGTTGATGATAAGATCTATGAATATATCACTCTGCTTGCATCCGCAAGCCGTGAACATGCGTATGTGCGGCTCGGAATCAGCCCGCGCGGCTCGCTTGCGGTGGCAAGCATGGCCAGAGCGTGCGCATTTATGGATGGAAGAAATTATGTTGTGCCGGAGGATGTGCAGGCGGTCTTTGTTAACAGCTGCCGCCACCGTCTGGTACTGCTGCCGAAGGCAGGCCTCAATGATAAGGACAGCGATCTTGTGCTTCTTGAGATCATGAAAAATACGCGTGCACCGAAGGTGGGAAGATAATTGAGACGATATTTTGGCAGAGAGACAATTGTATATCTTGCGGCGCTTGTTTTGAGTGTCCTGGCATTTGTCCTTATGGGAAATACCGGCGCGGGAATCATTGCGGCGATGCTGATTCTCTACGCGGCGCTTGCGGTTGTCATGACCTTTGCCGGCGGAAGAGCACTGACGGTTCGGCTGACTGCGCAGGGTGAGCAGGCAAAGGGAATCCCGGCCAGGGCTGCGATGCTGCTTCGCAACCGGTCCTGGTTTCCGGTGTTCCGGTGTGATGCGGTTATTACTGCGGAAAACCTGCTGACCGGCGTGCGCAGCAATACAAAGCTGGTGTGCGGGATTCTTCCAAAGAAATCCAGAGTCAGCGAATTTACAGTCGGAGATGCCTGCTGCGGTGAGATGCAGCTGCAGCTGGAAAGACTGACGGTCGGAGATCCGCTTAGAATCCTGTTCAGGGAGATTCCGGCAAAGGATGTGCAGACTGAGATATTGATCCGACCGGAAATCGCCGGCACGGGCATCCGGACGGAGCTGCTCGATCAGTATGACATGGAGAGCTTCCGTTATGCGGATAACCGCGTCGGCAGTGATACGAGCGAGACGGTAAGTATCAGGGAATATGCTGATGGCGACAGCATGCGAAGTATTCACTGGAAGCTGTCAGCCAAGACGGATGACCTGCTTGTCAGGGAACCTGGCTTTCCGATCGATAATCGTCTGATGGTAATAGCCGACAAACGGCTGCCCGATCCGGATAAAAACGATAACAGCGAAAGGCAGGACCGCCTCACGAAGATCACTGAGCTGACAGAGGCAGCACTTGCAGTTTCTTTCAGTCTTGCCGGGCGGGGGATCCGGCACCGGTTTGGCTGGCATGATTTGCGACAGGATATCTGGCGCACGGAGGATATTACTGCGACCGAGGATGTGATCCGGATCCTGCGCAGTTTTCTGTCTTCTCCGGTGCAGGAAGATGAGATGGATGCGGCGCAGCACTTTCTTGGCGCCGAGACGGAAAAGAACTTTTCGACTTACTTGCTGGTCACACCTGACGAAGCGGGCAGTGAGACCGGCATTATGAGGCTCAGAGAATATGGATACGTCACTGTTTATTCAACAGAAGAATACAGGCAGGAGATGGATTGAGGCGGCGTATATTGCGGCGGCAGTCTTTCTGGCCGGTACATGTTTTGCAGTTCTGACAGGACAGCTGCGTCTTATGTGGCGTCTGCCGGACGCATTTAGCGGCGGCCTGGTTTCCGGCCTGGTTTCCGCATGGAATCATGCGCGGGATACCTTCGGTATCACAGGATTCGTTCTGCTGCAGAAATTTGCCGGAGAGGACAGAGGTTACGGGCTGTTTCTCACGATTGTCCTGGTATTGATGATTTTGCTCGCATGGCTGTGTGTGCGCAGCAGAACGGTACCGATGCTTCTGATATTCATTGTGCCGCCTGTTTTTCTTTCGCTCCTGTTCGGACTCTCGGCGGATACGCGAGTCATTATTCTTTTTGCAGCTGCGCTCTTTGTGGCTTTGATTGTCATGCGAATGGACGGTGCCGGTGCGCAGGCATTTGTGACGGCTGCGCTGCTGGTTGGTCTGATGGCTGCAATATTTGCAGGGGCCAGGGCAACACGGCTGCAGATTGCCGGCGGAAATGATGGCAGCGGTACGTCTTTTTCCAAAACGCTTGCCGACCGTATTTACGGGACAGATCCGCTCGGACACGGTGATCTCACACGTACCTCCCGCGTAATTGATGAAGGGAATGCCCTTGAAGTCACCATGTCAGAGCCGCAGGAGATGTATCTGAGAGGATTTATCGGAAGCCGCTACTACGGAAACCGGTGGAGGAGCCTCGATAATTCCGTTTATTATCAGGCAGAGGATGTCATGGAAGCTCTGCGTGATGCAAACTTCAATGCGCCTGGACAGCTCGCACAGGCAGCGGAGCTTTCTGAGGGCAGTGCAGAAAGTAATGAGGTGACTGTGAAAAATACGGGCGCAGACAGCCGCTTTGCGTTCGTGCCTTATGAGATCACAAAAAAAGGAAGCCTGGAAAACCGGCTGACCCGCGGCGGCGGGGAATTTTACCGCGGCATCCTTGGAAGATTTCGCACTGTTTCCTATACAGCTTCGGAAAATCAGACTTCAGGCTGGACTGATGTGGCCGGAAGTCTGTTTACCAGTGCACTTGGTTCAGGGGATGCGGAAGAAATTCCGGATGATGAATACGATGCAGAATATGACGAAGAATCGGATGACGAGTATGATGAGAAATCTGATGAAGATGGAACAGAGGAATGGGAAGAGGAGGAAGAGGCCGAAGAGGCAGAGACAATAGATGGGGAACAGGCGGCAAAAATAGCAGAATATCTTCGCCTGGAGAGCCATTATAATGATTTTGTCTATCAGAATGACACCTATATCAGCGCGCGTGACCGCAAGCTGCTGGCCGGTACAATCGGAACGGCAGGAGATCAGTCCAAAGGGCATATCGACTACAAGGTAGCGATTAACGCTGTACGCGAATATTTGGACAGCAACTTCGTTTACAGTGATAACCTCGGAACCGAGGCAGAAGCACCGGAAGATGCAAATGCATTGCAGACCTTTTTTGAGACACACCGCGGTTACGATATTCATTTTGCGACAGCTGCTACGCTGATGTTCCGGTACTATGGAATCCCGGCACGTTATGTAGAAGGGTATCTTATAACAGAATCCGATGCGGAAGGGGCCGATGAAGAAGGTACTGTTGCTGTCAGCAGAGAACGGGCGCATGCATGGACAGAGATTTACATCGACGGTATTGGGTTTGTTCCACTGGAGGTGACGCCTTCTTTCTACGGCGTCATGAATGAAGCGGATCTGAATGTCGGTATTTCCAATGAAAGTCTGGTGAATGAATTCCGTGATGCCTATGGCAACACCGGCAGCCAGGAAGAACCAGATGAAGAGGACGCAGATCTGATCGAGAATGAGCGTGCGGGCGCAATTCTGCATGTCCTGAAACTGCTGCTTTTGATCCTGCTTCTGGCAGCGGCGGCAGCGGGACTCTTTTTCCTGCTTCGTTTTCTGCTTCGTCTGCTGCTGGCGTACCGGACCCGCAGACGGATGTTTTACAAGGAAGAACCCAAAACGGCTGTGGCAGCGATCTACGGCTATATGGAAGAGAAGCAATACCCTCTGCATTCCTACACGGTTATGCTCGGAAACCGTGCTGCATACAGCCAGGATACGATAT
>CAZRNI010000031.1:11073-14977 GCA_964601425.1 uncultured Eubacterium sp.
GGAAGAAGAGCGCGGGACAATGCTTCGCCTTTTAGAGAAAGCAAAGAAGGCAAAAAAGGAAGAGAAGCATCCGGAGAAAAAGACAGACGGAAAAGCTGACGAAAAGACAGACCGGAAGGAATACAGGAAGAAAAAGCTGAAGGAAGAGGAAAAGAAAGAGCCGAAGGCAGAGAAGAAGAAAGAGTCGAAGGCAGAGGAAAAGAAAGAGTCGAAGACAGAGAAGAAGGCCGGATGGAAGATAAACCGGAAGCGTGTTCAGAAAAAAGAAGACCAACCACAACAGGAAGGGCGGCATGAGATATGAGTAAATTGAAAGCATTCCTTATAAAAAACCGTCTCTCGCTGGCTGCCGCCGGAGTGCTGGCTGTATCCGTTGCCGGCGGCGCCGTCGTGCTCCATGCGCAGGGTGAGGCAGAGCATGTGGTTTCGGTGGCAGAAGTGAACCTGAACCGGTCGCAGGTGCTGTTTTCCGGAGAAGATTATTACCTGGAAAGCGATCAGGAAGATCAATATCTGGAGGAGCGGGCGCGGGAAGAACTGCAAAAAGAGCAAACAGCACCGGCAGTTCAGCAGGAAGATCCTTCAGAACTCGCGCCGAGCATTGTGACGGTTGAGGAAGAAACTGAAGAGGAAGAAGAGTATGTACAGGATCAGGATTTTGAAGTAGAAGAATATCCGGATCAGGAAACAGATCAGGCAGATGACAGCCAGGATACCGGCACTGATCAGCAGAAGAAAAAGGAACCGGAGAGTCAGGAGAAAAGTGAAGCGGCAGCTAACACTTATAGGAGAAGTACGCAGGGCGGCAGCAGCACGGGAAGTACGAATCGGTATGTATCTCCCGGCTCCCGATACAGTTACGGCAGATCAACAGTGACGCGCACGCCGACACCGACGCCAACTTCCGGTGCCAAAAAGAAAAAAGAAAGCACCTATACGGCTGAAATTCCGACGCCGGTGCCGACAACAAAGGCAACTGCGACACCAGCCCCGACAACAAAGGCGACCGTGACACCAGTCCCGACAACAAAGGCGACCGTGACACCAACCCCGACAACAAAGCCGACGGTGGCACCGACCAAAACACCGACGCCGACACCGGAACCTGATATTCATATTTCTTTCAGAGTGCCGGAAGCTGAGAGTGGGACGGAGCCTGTTTATGATAATGAAAAGGAGCTGAATAATAAGAGCGGCATTCCGGAATTGCATGTTGTAAGCGGAGAAAAACTGGAATTTCGTCTCCAGGGGAAGGATTATAAGAATCATACATTTGACGCGGATGAATACACAGTTATCCTCATACTGCCGGATGGAAGTGAAGCAGAACTGACAGGACAAAAAAGTATAAATGAAGATACCGGTGATGTGTATATCGTATATAAAACAGAGAATCCGCTCGAAGAAGGTATCTATGAAATCAAAGTAACGGTAAAAGGCACAGATTATACGGCTTCCTGTATCGTGACGGCAGAGCCGGTACAAACACCGACGCCTGAACCTACAGAAGCACCGACGCCAGAGCCGACAGAAGCACCGACGCCAGAGCCGACAGAAGCACCGACACCAGAGCCGACAGAAGCACCAACGCCGGAGCCGACAGAAGCACCAACACCGGAGCCGACAGATGTACCTGAACCGACAGAGGCGCCGTGACTGGCAGTGGGCTGAGAAAACTGAAAAGCGACGGGTTGATCCGGATTCACAATTTAAGCAGCATTTCTGAATTTTCGCGCAGGAATGCTGCGAATTTTTTTGCGACCGGCAGCGGCTTTTCCGGAAGACAAACGCCGAGGATGCGCGTCATTGGCGGGTCAAGTTCCAGAAGGTCAATATTATCCGGAATGGTTTCGGCGCGGAGGCTGAGTTCCGGAAGGAGCGCAATCCCCAGATCCCGCGCGGCCATCCGCAGCTGCGGCAGACTGTCGGCAGCCATGACTTTTGTGACATCCGGTGCTTCGTTAAGCTGACGGATTCCGGATGTAAAGAGGTCGAGCGGATTGAGAATGATCGGATACTCGGTCAGTTCTTCAACGGAAATGGCCTGCCGGCTGCCCAGTCCGAAGGATGCAGGTGCGACAGCGTAAATCTGATCCTCGAGTACCGGGTACCAGTGTTTTCCGGATTTTCGTTCGTTCTCCACTAGAAGAACATGAACTTTACCAGATTCCAGAAATTTCGGCAGTTCATCTGCGCCCACAATGATCTCAAATACAACGTCCGGATGCAGCTTGCGGAACGCGGAAATAATACCGGGCATGAGCGTGGTACTGATGCTGGAATAAGTTCCGACGCGAAGCGGTGTCCGCTTGCCGGCTGCGATTTTTCCGGTTTTCCAGTGTCAGTTCTGAGAGGGCCTGCTCTGCTGCGGTGACGTACGGCATGATGGCACTGCCTTCGGCGGTCAGTGTCACGCCCCGGTTGGTCCGGTTGAATACCGGGAAGCCGAGTTCATTTTCAATCGTATTCATGATCTGGGTGACGGCTGACTGCGTACAGTGAAGCTGCTCAGCTGATGCATTCAGGCTGCCTGATGCAGCGACGGTAAGGAGCGTCTGAAGTTTACGGTGATCCATGGTATATCTGCCTCCGGCATGTGTGAAACGTAAACACGGTGGAAAAGTCCCTGACGCAGGCGGGTGAAGCACCAGGGGGCGGGACTTGAATCTGTCCTGTGTGCCTGCAAAACAGGTGCGGCGGTTTGATGAGAAGCCGCATTGATTATTATAAAGAATGATAGCCTGATTCCATTATAAGTATTTCTTATAACGTGTCCAGATAAACTTGTTACAGAAATCCGCTTCTATGTGATAAATTTTTATCTAGATGATTTGGTCAAACACGATCTTGGAGGATTTATACATGTTTCTGATCGCACAGATAATCGGATGGGTCGGCACCGTGGTCAACACGGCAGCATTTCAGATCAAAAACACGAAGGGCATGATTCTGATGCAGGCGCTTGCAGGTGTTATATTCGGAACACACTATCTGCTCCTGGGCGCCGTAACAGCCGGACTGATCCAGTTTATTTTCACCATCAACATTCTGCTTCTCAGTGCAAATTCAGATGACTGGAAAAGCTGGAAGGGATGGAAATGGGTTATTTCCGGAATCGTCATTATTATTTCAGCGGTTACCTGGAGCGGCATTCTGAGCATCATCCCATGTGCGTGCTCGATCATCGCGACCATTACAAACTGGTCCCGGAACGGACGCACGATCCGGATGTACCGCCTGTTTGTCTTAAGTCCGCTCTGGATCTTCTATGATATCCTGGTACATTCCTATCCGGGAATTGTACTGGAACTGATTGCGATGGGATCGGTGATTGTTTCCTTCGCACGATACGGTGTCAGAGAACTGAGTGAAGCATAAAATACAGAAACTAAAACCCATACTTATAGAAGAAGCCGCCGCATCGGTCAGTGATGCGGCGGCTTCCGTGTTTGAAAGGGGTTGTGTTATTGCTGCTTCTTTACTTTTGCATTTCTGCGGAACATGATCAGCAGCGTGAGCAGGAGCAGATACGGTCCGACGAAATAAGTTGCATTAGGCGGTGTCTGTGTCGCGATCACACCAAACTGCAGCAGCAGTCCAAATCCGATGATAAACAGATCTGCAATCAGAAGAATTATCATTGTTACGGGTTTCATATCGTGCTCCTTTCTGTTATCTGAGCGCTTACTGAATCCGAAATGTTTTATCAGTCAGCTACTTTCTCACCGAAAATCTTCGAGAAAATCTTATCAATCAGATCCTGGTGTGCCATCGGCTCGCCGTTGTCCGGTGCATTTGCAATCTCCGGTTCATACTCATACTCGCCGTTGACCTTGCGCGGCCGCTTCAGGATGTATTTCAGGAATCCCAGGAGGATTGCGAAGCACATGACTGTCAGTGGAAT
>CAZRNI010000032.1:0-14808 GCA_964601425.1 uncultured Eubacterium sp.
GCCTGCGGCATAAGCCGCATCAGGAAGCACGTGATTTTAATCATGTGAGGTTCACTAAAATAATGGGAACGGTCGCTTTTGTGGCGACCGTTTTTCAAGCCTGGCTTGTTATACTGACATCACAAAAGGAAAGCAAAAGCTGCACGGCAGCGGAAAGTGAGGCCAGACATATGAAGAGAAATATTTGGCTTGATAGTATTATGGGTGTTGTGATTGGAGATGCGCTTGGATGTCCGGTACAGTTTATTGACAGATCAGAACTGGTCGGCGGGCCGGTTGAAGATATGGAGGGGTATGGAACTTATAACATGCCGGAAGGAACCTGGACAGCTGACAGCAGCATGACCCTTGCACTGCTTGACAGCATTCGTGAAAAGGGAGAAATTAATCTTTATGATATTATGTACCGATTCGCATTATGGCTTACAAAAGGGGAGTACACGCCGTTCGGAGAATCGTTTGATATTGGAAATGGAACGATGGCTGCGATCACTCGTTATCTGAAAGATCCCGACATCACAAAATGCGGCGGCACAACAGAGAGGGATAATGGGAATGGTTCTCTTATGCGGATTCTTCCGGCGTGCTTATACTGTTATGAGATGAAAAAGACAGGCATGGATGACGCGGAAGCAATCGCAGTCATTCACCAGGTGGCAGGATTGACACACAATCATTTGAGGGGGCAGATAGCCTGCGGTCTGTATTATTTTATGATTTGTGCGCTTCTCGAAGAGGATGGTACGCATATGGAACGTCTCCAAAAGGGGCTGGACCGTGGATTTTCTTTCTATGAGAACTATCCAGGAAGCGGGAAGGAACTGAACTGGTATCAGAGACTTCGGGAACTGAATTCGTTTTCAAATGTAGAAGCGGATGATATCCGGAGCTCCGGTTATGTTGTAGATACGATTGAGGCAGCGGTATGGTCATTCATTACGACGAACAGCTTCAAGGAATGTGAGCTGAAGGCAGTAAACCTGGGGGATGATGCGGATACAGTCGGTGCAATTGCAGGCGGTCTGGCAGGCCTCTATTATGGATATGATGCATTTCCAAAGGATTGGCTTGCAGTTATTAAAAAGAGAGAATGGATCGAAGAACTGTGTCATTTGACGGAATCCGCATACTCGGATAAAATACAGCCAATAGGCGGATAAACGCAGTCTATATATTCGAATGATTAAAGGGTAACTGGAATGAGTGAATACATAACGACATACACCGGCCTCCATATAGTGCCGGCCAATCCTTCTCCGGAAGAGATCTGTATTGAAGACATCGCACATGCACTTTCCATGCTTTGCAGAGGAAACGGTCATGTAATGACTTTCTGGTCAGTGGGTCAGCATTGTATCGCGTGTGCGAAGGAGGCCGCAGCACGAAACCTGCCGGACCGGATGATACTGGCCTGCCTGCTGCATGATGCGGGTGAATGTTATCTGTCCGATGTGCCTCGCCCGGTGAAAAAGACGCTTCCTGCGTATTCGGAGACGGAAGAGCGGCTGCTTTCCGTGATCTATGAAAAGTTTCTGGGAACGGATCTGACGAAGGAAGAAGCACTTGCAGTGAAAGAGATCGACGATGCGCTGCTCTGGTACGATCTGAAGAATCTTCTTGGTGAGTCTCAGGCGGGCAGCAGCCCTGCGATTCACATCGAGCTCTCCTACGAGGTGCAGCCCTTTGAAGAAGTGGAGGAGGAGTACCTGGATCTTTATTATCGATACAATGCGGAAATATAAGCTGACCAGATTTAATGCATAGCATACTCTTTTTTATAATATACCCATAGACATATGTCTGTTATTATAAAAGGCTGGTCATTGCTGCGTCAATTTCTGTATTGGTCGGAATTATCGTAACTGCAGGAAGTGGATTTGAAATCGGAAAGCTCGCGCAAATGGGCACACCGCAGTATCAAGTGGCGCTTGCCGCATTCCTTACCGGCGGAATCGGTATGTTAGCAGCCTGTTTCCTTAGTCTGACGGAGAGTATCATTTCTATGTTTGCGGCAAAAAGAATGAAAAAAAAGGAATACAAAAAAGAGTTTAGAGTTGCAAGTTCATCCAAGCTTAAATTTACATGATATATAAAGGATTCTGATTATTTTGAGGCCATCATACACGCGATGGCCTCTTTTTGTCTGATTTTATCTATTATATTTCATACAAATTCTCTTATATATCTGATATAATATGAATAATAAGCGGGCACAAGCGTGAATATACAAAAAATGAGGAGGGAAATATGGGAAGGATCAAAATCATGGGGCTTGACTTAAAGTGGTTTATCATTATCGCAATTGTAATTGTTGCGGGATGCGTGTTTGGAGCATTTCCGACAGGCATGGTAGGCGCCTTCTTGTTTCTGATGGTGTTTGGTGCATTGTTGAATCAAATCGGTAATATTATGCCGTTTGTCAAGACCTTTCTTGGCGGCGGAGCGATCGTCTGTATTTTCGGCGGAGCCGCACTTGTGTACTGGCACATTATTCCGGCGGCAGTCGCAGAAAACTGTACCGTATTTATGAAAGATGCGGGATTTCTTGACTTCTATATTGCGGCATTGATCACCGGATCGATTCTCGGCATGAACAGAAAACTTCTGATCAAGGCGGCAATCCGGTATCTGCCCTGCATCATCGGAGCAGTAGCTCTTGCATTAGGTTTGGTAGCAGTTTTTGGTAATCTGTTCGGCATGAACGCCGGTGAGTCCATTGCATATATTGGAATTCCGATCATGGGCGGCGGCATGGGCGCCGGCGCGGTACCGATTTCCAAAGTCTTTGAGAGTGCGCTTGGGATACCGTCCGAAACTATTTTGAGCCGGCTTGTCCCGGCGGTTGCACTTGGAAATGCTTTTGCAATTGTCTGCGGCGGTCTTCTGAACAGAGTGGGACAGATGTTTCCAAAACTCACCGGAAACGGACAGCTGGTTATCTCGAACGATGACTCGCTGAAAGAGGAACACAAAGAAATTAAAAATAAAGGGATTGAAAACTACGCAGTCGGCGTTGTAATCGCAACTTCATTCTTTGCGTTCGGTTCTCTGATCGCGGCAATTGTGGCAAGAATCGGTCTTGATATTCATCCATATGCCTGGATGATTATTTCTGTTGCGGCAGCAAAGATAGCAGACATTATTCCCGAGCAGTATGAGGATGACGCTGCATTATGGTACAGCTTTGTGTCCAAAAACTGGACGGCTGCCCTGATGCTTGGCATCGGTATTGCTTATACAGATATGGGTCAGATTATTTCCGCGTTCACACCGACCTATCTGGTTCTCGTGTTCATCGTTGTAATAGGAGCAGTTCTCGGTTCGGCCCTGATCGGCCGTCTGGTCGGTTTTTATCCGATTGAGGCTGCAATCACAGCGGGACTCTGCATGGCAAATATGGGCGGTACCGGTGACGTCGCAGTGCTGATGGCTGCCAAACGTATGGAACTGATGCCGTTTGCCCAGATCTCATCGCGTCTGGGCGGTGCGTTTATAATACTGATGGCATCCGTGCTGGTGCCGGTCTTCTTCTAAAACAATACAGGAATTATTTGAGGGAGATACTGGCAGAAGAATAATAGACAACTTGATGAGTTTCAGGCGGTGGCGAAAGCTGCCGCCTGTTTTTGTCCTGTTAAAAAAGACAATCGTTGGACGTCCCCTGCTAATGTCTTGTTAATGATAATTTTCTAAAGAATATAAACGCATACAATTGATGTGAGGAACATTTTTATGAGAAAATGGATAGTATCTTCAATTTGTGCAATCCTGCTGGCACTGACGGTTACAGCATGCAGCGGCGTCGAGGCTCTGCAGTCGCTTGCAGGAAACGGAAATAAATGGGTGGATTCGGATGTGACCGGATCGGTTTCCGCAGAGGAAAAGATCAGAGAGCAGGATGATTTTGCCGCAGCTGTAAACGGTCCATGGAAGCTGAAAACAGGTGATCAGCATCACGGCGTGCTTCAGGATGTTACGGATGCAGTGCTGGCACGCAAAAAACAGATTGTGACAGATGAGACAATTCCGGGAGAAGCAGCAGCGCGTCTGCGTGCTTATTATGCACTGGCATCGGACTGGGATGTGCGGAACGCGGACGGGATCACACCGCTCAAACCATATATTGAAGATATTGAGTCAATTGACAGTTTGGATGAGCTGTATGCGTTCTTTGCCGATTCGGACAGAAATCCACTGTATCTGGCGCCGTTCATTACCAGAATGGAAAATGTGATGCACACCGGCGTTTATAAAGAAGGTTATGCTGTCTGGTTCTCTGCTCCGGAACTCACGTTTTCAGTCAACGGTCAGAATGATTTTTACTTTACTATGGATTCTCCTGATGCACTTGAGCAGTTGGAACGGGTTCGGGATAAGGCGGGATATATGCTCGTGCAGCTCGGGTATTCGGATAAAGAAGCTTCTGAATTGATCAGTAAGTGTATGACATGGGAAAAGGAAGTCGCTGCAGCGGATAACATGGCCGGGATTAAAGATCCGGATGATATTACATATTCCCGTGATGAGGCGCTGGCGCTTATGAAAGGATTTCCGTTTGAGAAAATAATTAATTCATGGGGCTTTTCAGATGCGAAGTATTTTATGATAAATCCCGCGTATGCAAAGAAAGTCGGAAAACTTTGCCAGAGCCGCGATCTGGATCATATCAAATCCTGGCTGATTGTGAATTACGCACTGAAATGTGCTTCTTTTCTGGACAGAGGCACTTACGAGCAGATGCAGAAGTATGATGCATCCCGTCAGAGTGTACAAAAAGATATCGGGATCAGCGAGGAACAGGCTGAAGACAGCCTGATGTTTGATAAATACATCGGCATGTCTCCGATGATCGGCGCAGCAGGCGCAGGGATATTGAAGTTTATTCTGATCAATGCCGTCTACATCTGCGGATCCGTCGCCGGTACGATGCTGCTGTTCAGGAGAAAAGAGCTGGAGTTCTAGTATATGACGTGTCGTGTCAAATCAGCTGGAAAGGTGTTTTTACTTGTTTTTATAAAAACAGTATAGTATTCTTTACAGGAAGAATGTCGTTATATACGTACATTACGCTGCAGATACAGATTCACGGAGAAAGTGAGAAGAATTATGGAACAAATTATTACCAGCCTGCTTGAGACGGATGCTTATAAGTTTTCGATGGGACAGGCAATTTATCACCAGTTCAGCGGATTTAAAACAACCTGGACGTTTAAGTGCCGAAACAAGGATGTGCATTTTACACCGGAGATGGTAGAAGAGATCAAGCACCAGATCCGTTTATATTGTGACCTCCGCTTTACGGAAGAAGAACTGGAATATCTGGATAATATTAAATGGATTAAAGGTTCTTACTGCGATTTCCTTCGGCTCTGGTCGCCGCACTATGAAGATTTTACGATCGACACAAATGCATCATGCGGTCTCAGTATTGAGACACGCGGTACCTGGCTGAATACTTCCATGTATGAGATCCCTGTTCTGGCCATTGTCAACGAGGTGTACTTCCGCATGGCGTATGACTATGATCAGCTGTTTGAGAGTTTCAAGAGACGGCTGGCGGAAAAGATCCGGAAACTGGAAAGCGGCGAGTATAACATCGGATCCTTCTCAGAGTTCGGTATCCGGCGCAGACTGTCCGCAGAAGCACAGGCGCTGGCAGTTTCTTCGATCAACGAACACACATATCCGGATTCTAAGTTTGTCGGAACGTCCAATGTCTATCTCGCGAAGAAGTTCGGCATCACGCCGGTCGGCACAATGGCGCATGAATGGATTATGTGCGTTGGCCAGGGCAATCATAAGCATAATCCTGCTTATTCCAACTGGTACGCACTGGATGCATGGGTTAAAGAATACGGCGTCTTAAACGGAACCGCTCTGACAGATGCGATCACAACCGACTGCTTCCTGCAGGACTTCCAGCTGACCTATGCGACACTGTTCAGCGGCGTCAGACACGACAGCGGCGATCCTTTCGAGTGGGGCGACAAGATGATTGCACATTACAAATCACTTGAAATTGATCCTATGACGAAAACGCTGTTGTTCAGTGACAGTCTGAACTTTGAAAAAGCTCATCAGATTAAGAAATACTTCCAGGGCAGGGCAAAGATTGCGTTTGGAATCGGAACCTACATTGCAAACGACACAGATGAACCGGCGCTGAATATTGTCATGAAAACGACATTCTGCAACGGCATGGACGTCGCAAAAATATCCGACACAGAAGGCAAAGGCATGTGCAAAAACCTGGCCTATGTACACTATCTGCAGAGATGCATTGACTGGAGAATGAATAATCTGACCGGAGATAATTCGCTCAGAGTTTAAGAAAGACAGGGGCTGCCGCATTCGAATTGTTTGGTGCGGCAGCCTCTTTTTGCGCTTGTCTTTACGGATGCTGTATAGTATGTTTTTAGGAAGAATGTGAATAAAGTGCAGGAGTGTGGGATATGAATTGCGACGATTGCCTTTACTATGAATTTGACGAGGATTTTGAGGAATACGTCTGCACGGCCTATATGGATGAGGATGACTATGCACGTCTGCTGCAGGGTGGTTATAAAAGCTGTCCTTTCTGGCGGAACGGAGATGAGTATGCGGTCGTGCGGCACCAGATGTGATCATTATTTGTAAGGGGGGAGACAGCCCGGAGGCTGCCATTGTCAGAATAGCATCTGAGAAAACAAAGTAAAAAAACACGAAGGAGGGAGCAGCATGCCGCCACGTGGAGGTCCGGGAAGTTTTGGACCGGGAGGAAAATTTCTGACAGAGGAAGAGAAGGCAAATCAGCCGAAGGTGACGAAGGAGTTGCTGGTGCGGGTGTTTTCGTACCTGAAGCCCTACCGGAAACAGCTTTTGCTGGCAGTTGTCTGTATTGCCGCGTCCTCGATTCTGACGCTGCTGCCGTCGATTTTGACGGGCCGCATGATCGATGAGGGCCTGATTGGACGGGACCTGAACCGCCTGATCATGCTGATCATTATTTCGCTGGCCGTCACGGTTGCGTCCAACCTGATCGGGGTGGCACAGAGTTATCTGAACGCCTGGATCGCACAGCATATCACATTTGATATGCGTAATGCGATGTACCGGCATCTGCAGCAGATGTCGCAGCGCTTTTTTACGACAAATAATCAGGGTGAAATCATTACGCGCATGACGAGTGATATTTCCGGCGTGGAACAGGTGATCGCAAATACGTTTACGAGTATTTTATCCAATGCGATCACATTGATTGCCGCGCTGGTGGCGATGTACCAGAAAAACTGGATCTCACCTATCTGCGCGGTTCTATCGGCGTTGTGACACAGGAGACATACCTGTTCAACGGGTCGATCCGTGATAATCTGCTGTATGTGAAGCCGGATGCAACAGAAGAAGAGCTGCGCGACGCGTGCGATAAGGCAAACGTGCTGGATTTCATCGAGGCTCAGGAACAGGGATTCGACACCATGGTCGGAAACCGTGGTCTGAAGCTGTCCGGCGGTGAGAAGCAGCGCATCTCGATTGCGCGGGTTCTGCTCAAAAAACCGGCGCTTCTGATTTTTGACGAGGCGACCGCTTCACTGGATTCTATATCTGAGGCAAAGATTCAGGAAGCAATCGATCCGCTCGTCACATCCTGTACAAGCATCCTGATTGCCCACAGACTTTCCACTATCCTTGCCGCCGACGAAATCATCGTTGTCAAAAACGGCAGGATCGAAGAGCGCGGCACGCACAGCGAGCTTGTTGGCTCCGGCGGGGTCTACACAGAACTCTACGAGACGCAGTTCAAGCCGGGGCTGGAGGGACAGGTTTCGGAGGAGATTGATGCTGCGGAAAAAGAAAACATGGCCAATATTCAGAGAGCGTATGAAGATGAAAATGTTTTTGACTGGGAGATACCCGAGCCTGAAGAGCGTGAGCTTGAGGCGCGCCGGAAGGCAGATCAGGAACGCCGGCAGATAATAGATGAGGTGCTGCAGTATTTCAGGTATCCGTAAATGGGTGAATGTAAGGAGAAAAAATGCAATACAGAAAAGACAAGCATGAAAAAGAGCTTTCCGTATTGGGATTTGGCTGCATGAGATTTACAAAAAAAGGCGGAAATATTGATATTGACAAGGCAGAAAAGGAGATCCTGGAGGCTTACCGCGCCGGCGTAAATTATTATGATACGGCGTACATATATCCGGGAAGTGAGGCTGCGGTCGGCGAGATTTTTGAGCGGAATCACATGCGCGAGAAGATCAATATTGCGACAAAACTGCCGCAGTATCTGATCAAAAATATGGGGGCAGTCGATAAATATTTTAATGAGGAACTGTCCCGGCTGCGGACAAACTACGTGGATTATTATCTGATGCATCACCTGACGGACGTCGCGATGTGGGAAAATCTGAAGCGGATCGGCATCCTCGAATGGATCGAGGAAAAGAAAAAGAGCGGCGCCATCCGCAACATCGGGTTTTCGTATCACGGAAATACAGATAATTTTCTCACGATTTTAAATGACTACGACTGGGATATGTGCCAGATCCAGTATAATTATCTGGACGAGGTATCCCAGGCCGGCGTCGAGGGCCTGAAGGCAGCGGCGGCGAAAGGGATACCGGTCGTCATCATGGAACCGCTGCGCGGCGGGAAGCTGGTAAACATGCTGCCCGCAGAGGCGCGGCGCGCGATGCAGGAGAGCGGACACGGCTGGCCGCCTGCAGAGTGGGGCCTGCGCTGGCTGTATAATCAGCCGGAGGTTACGGTGGTACTGTCCGGGATGAATTCTGTCGAGATGGTTCGCGAAAACTGCAAAACGGCTTCGGAGGCCCTGCCGGGTCATTTTACAGACAGCGATTTTGAAGTGATCGATGCGGTAAAAAAGAAAATCAACGAAAATGAAAAAGTCGGCTGCACCGGATGCCGGTACTGCATGCCATGCCCGCAGGGCGTGGATATTCCGGGTATCTTCCGGTGCTATAATGCGATGTTCATCGAGTCAAAAGCTCAGGGCAGGCGCCAGTATTTCCAGACAGTCGGTCTGACCCGCACGCCCGCATTTGCGACGCAGTGCATCCAGTGCGGCAAGTGTGAAAAACACTGCCCGCAGGGTATCCCGATCCGCGAGAAACTAAAAGAAGCGGACCGCGCTGTGCGGCCGCTTCCGTATAAGATCGGGATTAATGTTGCGAGAAAGTTTGTGTTTGGCATCAGGAAGAGCCCCAAAAAATAATCACTGATAATTGTCCGCATCCCCGGAGCTGCCTGAAATCTTCTTATAAGCAAGGGCAAAGACCTGAGAGAAGCGGTGTCTTAGCTGCGTGATGCCGCGTAGTAAGGCACTGCCACGAAAAGGATGCCGCCGATCATGTTGCCGATGGTGACGAGGATGAGGTTGTACCAGTAACCGGCCATGGTGACGACCTGACCTGCCGGGTTGAGCAGGGCTTCAGTCAGCAGGGTCATGTTTGCGATGCTGTGTTCGAAGCCGGTCGTGATGAAGGCGAACAGGCACCAGAAGATCATGATCAGCTTGCCGGATTCGCTCTTCATTTTGGTTCCGCACCAGACAGCCAGACAGACAAGGAAATTGCAGAGCAGACCTCTTGTGATCAGCTGTACAGGTCCGGCGGTCATTTTGGCGAGGGCGCCGGATGCCATAAACGCACCGGTGGTTCCGGCTCCAAGTCCGGTCAGATGATACAGAACAGCCAGAATAACTGCGCCTGCGAGATTTCCGATCCAGCAGACGATCCAGAGCATCACCGCCTCTTTGGCGGTGATTTTCTTTTTCAGCATACCCGCCGCCATAACAAAATTATTGCCGGTAAACAGCTCAGCGCCGGCCATGACCACCAGGCTCAGTGCGACGCCGAATGCAAGTCCCATAACGACTTTCGTCGCAGGCGCACCGGCCAGAAGGCCGCCGATGGTATTGGTCAGCAAAACGCCGAAGCCGATGTAGATGCCTGCCAGCATCGAAAGCAGAAAGTAGCCGGCTGGGTTTTTCTTTAAAAAAGAAATTTTGGAGGCCGCTGTATCGGCGGCTGTGAGATATGTGTCAGAAAACATAGAGAAATCCTCCTTGTATGATATTGCAGGTACTATGGTGTGCAATCGCGATCTCTGATCGCGCGCGAGCTGTGCGACGCACTTGTGCGTCTTCCTCTGCGCAGCTCTGCGATGTCTGCGCTTTGCTTCGGTCGGCGCAGAACCAGACGTCCACTGGACGTCATGAGCCGCTGGAAGCTCAACGCAGATGGAACTTCACCGGGACATAATTGTACCATAAAAAATGAAAGGGGCCAGACCCCTTTCGCAAAAAGTTCGCAAATAGTTCGAAAAAAATGAGAGGGGCCGGACCCCTCTCATAATTATATTACAGTTCGACCCACACATTTCCTTCATCATTGCTCTTTACGCATGCTTGTACGAAGCGAATGCCGTGGATGCCGTCCTCGACGGTCGGGTAGGTAAATGGTCCCGGATCTCTGCCTTCTTTTTTGGCAATGAGTGTTTCCATGAAGGAACGGTAGATATTTGCGAATGTCTCAAAGTAGCCTTCGTGGTGTCCGGATGCGACGCGCGCGAGCATCCGTGTGACGGGTTCGAGGTATTCGCGGCCGTGCCCGTTTGTATAGATCTGCGTCGGCTGTGCTTTTGGTGTGTACAGCAGACGGTCGGGCGTCTCGTTTGACCACTCGAGAGAGCCCTTCGTTCCAAGCACGTAGATCTTCATGCCGCATTCGTGTCCGCAGGCGATTGTTGAGGACCAGAGCTGTCCGCTGACCCCGTTTCCGAGATCAAGCAGGATCGTGGAGTTGGTGTCCAGACCCACCTGCGGCGGATAGACGTCAAATTTTGCCAATACGCGCTGAATACGGAGTCCCGTAAAGGATGTGATGACCTGTTCGGCGTGTGTCCCGATGTCGGCGGTTGAAAGTGACGGGCCGACCAGCTCCGGGTTGAAGCGCCATGCGCTTGTGTCGATGCTGCCGTCGTCTGCAGTCATGGTAAAGACGAAATCTTCCGGATAATCTGCGCGCACATGAATGATATCGCCGATCATTCCCTTATCGATCATTTCACGCCCCTGGCGGAAGATCGGGAAGCCGGTGTAAGTGTACGTCAGCCCGAACAGTACATTATGTTCCTTTACGAGCTTTGCAAGCTCCTCGCCCTGCTCAACAGTAATAGCAAGGGGCTTGTCGCACATAACGTTGATACCGTGCTCGATGAAGCATTTTGCTATTTCGTAGTGTGAATAGTTTGGTGTCAAAATCGATACAAAATCAATTCCGTCCGGACGTGCTGCTTCTTTTTCGGCCATTTCCTGATAGCTGGAATATACACGGTCCATATCCTTGATCAGACGCTTTTTTGCCGTTGCCAGATTTTTTTCCGGATTTCTGGAAAAAGATCCGCACACCAGCTCGGCCAGATTGTCCATTGTTGCACCCAGATAGTGGTGGTCGCCGATATATGACCCGTTTGCGCCGCCTACCATACCAAATTTCAGTGCCATGCTGCACACCTCCTTATATTGTGTCGGTTTTTGTTTTATTCTCCGACCTTGACCCAGCTTCCGCTCTCTGCGGATTCGAGAACCGCATCGATTACTTCCATAACTTTGGTTGCAAAATGGAAATCAATTTCATAAGGCTCATTTTCAGCGACGGCCTTCAGTGCATTATGAACCTCAACGACCTTCATGTCGCTGTAGCTCATGCCGAAACCAGCGCCTGCCGGATAGAATTTATCGAAATCGCCGTGTCCCGGAACCGCATAAACGGTCTTGAAACCACGCTGCTTTTTGTCGTCGTCATGCCGGTAGATCTGTACCTCGTTCTGGCGCTCCTGTGTGAAAACGATGCTGCCGTTTGTGAGCTGAATCTCATATGTAAGAGAAAGCTTGCGGCCGGATGCCAGGCGGTTTGACATGATGGTTCCGATGGCGCCGTTTTTATAGCGCATCATGAAATGAACGTCGTCATCATTTTCTACCGGAAGCATCCTGGACGGATCCTTCGGGTCCGGACGCTCCGGGACGACGATAGAAGTCATACCGCAGACCTCAGCGATGTCTCCGACCAGGAACTGGGAGAGAGAGATCGTATGGCTTGCGAGATCGCCAAGTGCACCGGAAGCGGATGCGGACTTGAACATGCGCCACTCGTGTTTCTGATCCGGCTCATTGTAGTAATCCTGGTCAAAGGTGCCTCTGAAATCAACAACCTTGCCGAGCGCGCCGGAAGCGATCAGTTCTTTGACGTAAACCTGAATCGGGTTGCAGACATAGTTAAATCCGACAGCGGTAATAATGCCGGCTTCATCTGTTACGGCAGTTGCATTGCGCGCCTCTGCGGCATCCATTGCAAGCGGTTTTTCGCAATAGACATGCTTTCCGTTTTTAGCCGCTTCAATTGCGATCGGGCAATGAGATGCATTCGGCGTAGTGATATCGATCAGATCGATCTCCGGATCTGATACGACAGACTTCCAGTCGCCGGTGCTGCGCTGATAGCCGAATGTTTCTGCCATCTTTGCTGCTGCAGCTTCATTGACATCTGCTACGACAACCAGTTCCGGAACGATCTCACCGCCAAAAAAGTTAGTGAGATTCTTATATGCAATTGTATGTGCACGTCCCATTCCGCCGGCTCCGATCAATCCGATTCTGATTTTTTTCATCTTAATGCTTCCTCCTTATTTTTTTGTCATGTACCGGTTATAGTTATCTGTAATAAAAATGTCTGACGGATTTCTTCGGGTGCATGCAATACCACAGACATTCTTCCTGTAAGTAGAATTACATATTTGTACCTGTTTTTCAAGCGATTTCCAAAGAGTGATTTACATTTTGGCACTTTTTACAGGATTAATCGCAATATTAGTACTGGTTTTGAAGAGCGATTCGTTGAAGTGTACAATACTTATTTTGTAATTAGTCCTTATTTTGCTTGCTGTTTAATGAGCGGATATGTATAATGAATACAGATAAGAAGCACATAATAAAAAAACGGGGACGATCATGTTTAAATATTCTGAAATAGTAAACTGGATCATTGATGAAATCGCATCCGGAAATCTCCCTGAGGGTGCGAAACTTCCGACTGAAAAAGAGATGATGGCCCAATTCGGCGTAAGCAGACAATCTGTTCGCAGGGCTGTCCGGCAGTTGGAAGAGGAAGGGATTGTCCGTTCAGTCCGTGGCAGCGGGATTTATGTCGAAGAAACGCGGGTTCCCTCTTCCAAGCGGATTGCTGTCATACTGAATAATTATGACGGTTATGTCTTTCCTGCAAAGCTCAAAGGAATCAATACGGTTCTGGAAGAGGCGGGTTACGTCAGCAGCCTCTTTGTGCTGGACAATATGATCAGCAAGGAATATCAGATCCTGCAGACATTGTCGAACGAAGATTATGAGGGCATCATACTTGACGGAACGCAGGATCTGCTTCCACGTGCGGATGCACGTCTGTTTAGCAGCATTACGCAGGAGATCCCGACCGTTATGCTGGATTCCTATTACCAGGGATTTTCCGTTCCGTCCGTGCAGATTAACAACGAACTTGCGGGCTATACGGCGACAAAATATCTGATCGACCACGGCCATCGGGCGATTGCATATGTCGGAAGAATCGATTACACCCATGGGATTGAAAAATATAAGGGATACATCAGGGCACAGCTTGACAGCAGGATTCCGATCAATGACAATCAGGTATTCTTCTATATTTATAATCAGAGTGAATTAATCTACGACGGGAAAATGGGGCAGCGACTGCTCGACACGATCAGCCGGTGCACAGCAGTCTTCTGTTATAATGATGAACTGGCCTATAATCTGATCCGTTTCCTGAATGCAAACGGGATCAGTGTGCCGGATGACATCTCGATGGTGGGATTTGACCACACACCTATGCCGGATCATCCGGTTCAGGTGACATCCATTATGCATCCGACAGAAAGAATCGGCAAGAAAGCTGCGGAAAATCTGCTGCAGCTGATCCATCAGCCGCAGTTCAATGCAAACTATCTTTTTACGCCGGAACTGGCGATCGGGAATTCCGTGCTGCCGTGCGGGACCTGATGCCGTAAATCCTGACAGTTTTACCGGTCAAAGTGACAACACAGCGTAACAGAAAAGCATCTGTTGTGGTATGATGATTATATCACGCAGGTGTTTTTTCATGCGATAAATTCAGGAGGAATGACAGAATGGATAACAAACAGAATCAGGATCAGACAGAAGAAAAGATGATGAATGCAGCAGCCCAAAACACCGGCGCAGGCGGCACGGCCGACACTTCTGAAAGACAGATGGCCGGCTTTGCCCGGAAACTCATGGATGTAGAGAAAAAGCAGTACAGCATGCTTCAGATCATGATGATCGCCAATGTTGTTCTCGCAGCATGTATTGTGCTGGCGATGCTGGTCATGCTGCCCAAAATGGTGTCGGTGGCAGCCAGTGCGGATAAGGCTCTCGAAGAGGTAAACACCCTTGCGGGAAATGCACAGAAAACGCTGGAGAATATTGATAAAACGGTAGAAGATGCAAATACAACGGTTAACAGTGCCGGGAAAATCCTGGAGGAAAATGCAGAAGGAATGGAGCAGGCACTCGAAAACATCAATGGAATCGATTTTGAATCCCTGAATCAGGCAATTAAGGATCTTCAGCAGTCGGTGGAGCCGCTCGCAAATCTTGGACGGATGTTCTCGTGAGGAGGTGGGAGACAGGGGACGGTTCTCTGTCTCCTGTCGATCTTTGGCCGGACTGCAATTTCCACGCAGCTCAGATGGAATTCGCTGCTTTGGAAATTGCAT
>CAZRNI010000033.1:0-14430 GCA_964601425.1 uncultured Eubacterium sp.
ACTCTCGCCGATAATGGCAGAACGCAAATGACCGACATGCAGCGGCTTTGCCACATTCGGGCCGCCGTAATCGATCAGGATCTTTCGCTTTGCATAGACTTCTGATATAGAGAGTTCCGGATCCTCTGCCATAACGCTGAGGTATTCGGCCAGCTTTTCATCTGCAATTTTAAGATTGATAAAGCCGGGGCCGGCAACAGACACTTCTGAAAACACCTGGCTTTCGCCGAGCGCGTTCGCGACTTCCTGTGCAATCTCGCGCGGCGCCTTTCCATATTCCTTCTTCGCGGCCATTGCACCATTACACTGATATTCACAGAGATCCGGGCGGTTGGACACCGTAACGATGGCATATTTCTCATCATAGCCGGCGCGTGCGAATCCCGCTGCCAGTTCTTTCTGTATGATCGCTAATATCATTTTCATGTATCATATCCTCTTCTACTTTTCTTAAGGAGAAATCTGTTTGACGATGCCGTTCTCTTCGACAAACCCCGATTTACAGCCGCGCCTCAATCCATGTCAGCAGATCCGCATCGACTACATCGTGATCCGTCTCATTCAACAGCTCATGTCTGTCATCCGGATACAGTTTCATCTGGAGATCGCGGATGCCGCACCGGCTGAGTTCACGAAAGGCCTTCTGTACGCCCTTGCCCATATCGCCGACCGGATCGTTCTCTCCGGACACAAACAGAACCGGAAGATCCTTTGGAATCTTGCGCAGATAGGCGCGGTTCTGTGCCCACTCAATCCCCCGGAACATCTCATAGTAACCGTTAACCGTGAACATAAATGTGTTCCAAGGATTATTCAGGTAGGCATCGACGATCGCTTCATCTTTGGTCAGCCAGTCCGCCGGGGTTCTGGCCGGTTCGAATGGCTTGTTATTGGAACCGAGGGCCATATTCTGAAGGGCTGCGCTCCGGTAATGCCAGCCGTGGCGTTTTGCACTGGCACGCGCCAGCAGTTTGCCGAGCTTCAGTACAGCGGCCGGCTGTGAGCCGGTGCCCATTACAATCACACCGGAGAGTTCTGCACCGAACAGCGTCATATACTGGCGCACCAGGAAGGATCCCATGCTGTGTCCCAGCATGAAGTACGGAACACCGGGATACTTTTCTGCTGTTCTTCGGTGCAGATTGCGGATATCACTGATGACGCATTCATTTCCTTTGGGATGTGCAAAATACCCATATGCATCCGCATCAATTACGGACTTTCCATGACCGAGATGATCATTTCCTACGACATAGAATCCGTTCTCCGCCATGAACTGCGCAAACCGGTCATAACGGTCTATAAATTCGATCATACCGTGAATGATCTGGAGTACGCCGCGGACCTCGCCGTCCGGCATCCAGGAAATCGCATGAATTCCCGTCGCTCCGTCTCTGGATGTATAAATAAATTCCTCTTTCGTCATGCCTGTTCTCCGTTTATCTGGCGTTTCTACAGGATTCTCTATATCTTAAGTTTATGCAGAATCTGCACACAGCGGATAATTTTCTTCTGCGAATTCCTCCTGAGCAGAAGAAATGATCCGCTGTGAGGCTTTCTTACTGCAGAGAATTCGCTCTTCTCTGTCTCATTCAGCCGGTTCCGGCTCTGCTTCCTCTGCAACTTCAATTCCCAGCTCCGCAAGCTGCTTCTCTGCGACCGGTGCCGGTGCCTCTGTCATCAGACAGGACGCATCTTTTACCTTCGGGAATGCAATGACGTCACGAATAGAATCCGCACCGGCCATGAGCATAACCAGACGATCCAGTCCGTATGCAAGTCCCGCATGCGGCGGTACGCCGTATTTAAATGCATTCAGCAGGAAGCTGAACTGTTCATAGGCCTCTTCTTTGGAGAATCCGAGTACTTCAAACATCTTCTCCTGAATATCATTCTGGTGAATTCGCACAGAACCGCCGCCGATCTCATTTCCGTTCAGGACAATGTCATAGGCTTTCGCGCGGACACTGCCGGGATCGGTATCGATCTTTTCCCAGTCCTCATCCTGCGGCATGGTAAATGGATGATGCATCGCAACAAACCGTTCTTCTTCATCCGACCACTCAAGCAGCGGGAAGTCTGTGATCCAGACAAACTGATCATCCTGCGGATCCAGAAGTCCAAGGTTCTCCGCAAACTGCAGGCGGAGTGCACCAAGTACATTCCAGACAATCTTGTTGCGGTCTGCCGCAAACAGGAGCAGATCGCCCGGCTCTCCCTGCATGGCATCAATCAGCTTCTGCATCTGTTCATCATTAAAGAATTTTGCAAAGGAGGATTTTCTGGTTCCATCTTCCTGAAGTGCGATGTAAGCAAGGCCGCCGGCACCGCAGCCCTTTGCAAACTCGACAAGTTTGTCAATCTTCTTGCGCGCCATGCCGCCCTGTCCTTTTGCATTGATGCCGCGAACAGATCCGTCGCGCTTTTCCAGTGCATTTTTGAACACAACAAAGTCGGTATCACGCACGACATCGGAGACATCCACCAGCTCCATGCCGAAACGCAGGTCCGGCTTATCAGAACCGAAGCGGTCCATCGCCTCCTGCCACGGCATTCTGCGGATCGGTGTCTGGACGTCAACGCCCAGTGCCTCTTTGAAAAGGTATTTCAGGTAACGCTCATTGACATCCAGAACATCTTCAACATCGACAAATGAAAGTTCCATATCAATCTGGGTGAATTCCGGCTGGCGGTCAGCGCGCAGATCCTCATCACGGAAGCAGCGTGCGATCTGGATATAGCGGTCATAGCCGGAACACATCAGCAGCTGTTTGATACGCTGCGGAGACTGCGGAAGCGCGTAGAAGCTTCCCGGATGGACGCGGCTCGGTACGAGATAGTCGCGCGCGCCTTCCGGCGTGCTCTTGCCGAGCATCGGCGTCTCAATTTCCAGAAATCCCTCGTTATAGAAAAACTCGCGTGTCAGATGCGCGACTTTAGAGCGCAGCATCAGATTGCGCTGCAGATCCGGGCGGCGCAGATCCAGATAGCGGTTTTTCAGACGCACTTCATCGCGGGTCTTGCTGTTCTCCTCAATCGGGAACGGCGGGGTCTCCGCTTCAGAGAGAATACGCAGGGCATTTGCCTGCACTTCAATCGTACCTGTTGACAGTTTTTCATTCACCGCACCGGCACGCTTCTGCACCATGCCTGTTACCGCAATGACAAACTCACTGCGCAGCGAAGCTGCACGTGCAAATCCATCCGAATCAATCGGGCCATCCTCAAAAATCACCTGCATCAGTCCTGAGCGATCACGCAGATCTACAAATACAATACCGCCCTTGTTGCGGCTCTTCTGCACCCATCCCATCAGGGTAACTGTGCTTCCAATCATATTTTCTGTGACTTCGGCGCATCTGCATGTCCGCCGAAGCCCCTGCATACTTTCAGCCATATTCTATCTCCTTTTATGAATATTTTCTCTCTCAAAGTTGGTTTTTATGAGTTCGCCTGAGGTGGTGTGGACAAATATATGTTCCCCGGCTCAGGTGGAATTCGCCGTTGAACATATATTTGTCCACACCGCCTCGCGCTTACTTTTTGGCGGCGCTGAGGACGGCCGCTGTGTACAATGTTGTTTCATTTTGAGCGGCCGCGGGCGAAGGAAAAGATGCCTGCGTCACTGTGTAAGCCGTACGTCAAAGAATGTATCCTCGCCGCGACTTGCATGGAAAACACCGGAGAAACGGATGCTTAGATGATGTTAGTGTGCCGGCTATGAGTGCTCCTCTTTCACGAATCGGCGGCACACTTACAGAATCTTAGCATGTGGTTCGATGGTGTTTTCGCGGAGCAGGCGAGGTACATCTTTGACGGACGGCGTAAATAGAGACAACTTAGTTAAAGCCCCCGTTCAACTCAATCCGCAAAAACCTCTTCAATCTCTGTATAACCTTCATCGGTCAGCTGCTGCTTCTGGAATTTCTTATTTTTCTTCATTACCAGAACATTGACTGCCTTTCCCTCTTCACGTTCCTGCATTGCGCGGATTGTCGCCTGCTTTACCTGCTCCGGTGAGAGCCGCTTATCCAGCAGATATGCCTTCTTCTGCGGACGGGTCGGCACCTGGAAATCACGTTCCAGCAGCAGCATGACAATACGCTCAAATCCGATCGAAAATCCACACGCCGGTACATTCTGACCGGTGAATTTTCCGATCATCTCATCATAACGTCCGCCGCCGCCGACAGATCCGCCGTACTCGTCCATCGCAATCTCAAAGATCGGCCCTGTGTAGTAGGACATACCGCGGACAAGTGTCGGATCGAATACAATCCGGAAGTCTGCGCGCTTGATCGCATCTACCGTCTCAATAATCTCTGCAAGTGCGTCTGCATCCGCCGGATCCAGATAGCCCTCCAGTTTTTCCTTTGCAGTCTGGACACCAGCGGCATCCGGTGTAATCACACGGAACAGCTCAAGATAGCGGTCAACGGCATCCTGCGGGTATCCTTCTTTCGCAAGCTCCTCCGCAACGCCGTCGAGCCCGATCTTGTCCATCTTATCCAGAATAATGAAAACGGTATCATAAGAATCTGCCGGAAAACCGCTGTATGCCGCCATCGCCCGGAGAATCCGCCGGTCATTGATGCGGATGGTGAAGTTAGAAAAATCAAGTTTGCCAAGCAGTGTGGTTGTCGCAAGAATCAGTTCGATCTCAGCAAGATTGGTGGCTTCGCCCAGAATATCAATATCGCACTGCATAAACTGACGATAACGTCCGCGCTGCGGCCGGTCCGCACGCCAGACATTTCCCATCTGGAGTGCCTTAAACGGAGCCGGAAGCTCCGCCGCATTATTCGCATAATAACGCGAAAGCGGTACTGTCAGATCATAGCGCAGACCTCCGTCAACCAGATCCGCCTCTTCCTTAGCCTCCGCAAGGCGAAGCTTCTCTCCGCGCTTCAGGATCTTAAAAATCAGCTTCTCATTTTCACCGCCCTGCTTGCTGCTCAGGTTCTCTATATGCTCGACGCAAGGGGTCTCCATAGACGTAAAACCAAACGTCGCATACGTCTGTTTGATCAGTCCGATCACATAATCACGGATCTCCATCTCCCGCGGCAGGATATCCTTCATTCCTGTTACGGGTTTCTTCTTCATACTCATTTTTCTCTCCTTATTGTTGTATCAGTTCCCGCTTTCGCTCCATCATCTCATCGGTCCTTGTCAGATACTCCTGCAGACTTTTTACATTACCTGCACGCCCGCCGCGGCTGCCGTCCGGCAGCACGCGTTTCGTCGCTGCGCCGCAGCCGGCTCCGACAATGGTCTGTTTCTCCTCCATGATGAGAATATTATACAGGCAGGCCTTTCCCGGCTTTGCATATCCGACATTTTCAAAGTTTCCTGCCATATTTTTCTGTCGATACAAATAGTATGGTGTCATATTCATGCGGGCCGCACCTTCTGCGACGGCATCCATGATTTCAATCGAATTATCAAAAGACACCGGACGCCAGATATCCCGGAACTGATTCATGCGGGCCGCACGTTTCAGCGCCAGGGAGTGTACCGTGAACGCATCCGGCGCAAGTTTCTCAATTTCCGCCATAGAAAAAGCCACCTGCTGTGCACCCTCCCCGGGCAATCCGACAATCATATCCATGTTGATATGATTAAATCCCATCTTTCTTGCCAGATGAAACGCCTTCTCAGTCTCTGCAACCGTGTGCTGCCGCCCGATCAGATCAAGTGTTTTCTGATGCATAGTCTGCGGATTGATAGAAATCCGCGTCACCGGATGAGCTGCAAGTACTGACAGCATTTCTTCTGAGATGGTGTCCGGGCGGCCGGCTTCAACCGTAAATTCCTTCAGCTCCTCAAATGAAAACAGCCGCTCTATACGTGTCAGCAGCGTATCCATCTGTTCCGGCGCAAGAGACGTCGGTGTTCCGCCCCCGATGTAAATCGTATCCAGCCGTGTGTTTTGCATCAGCTTCGCAATCATCTCCAGCTCGCGTGTCAAGGCCGCCAGATACGGTTCGACCGAATCCTTCCACACGTTCAGCGGATGAGAGCCAAATGTACAGTACAGACAAATGGACGGACAGAATGGAATATCCACATAAAGACTATATCCGCTCCGGTAATCGAACTCGTGCAGAAGTGCCTGCTCTCGTGATGCAACCGATGCTGCCAGTTCTGCCTTGGCAGGACTGACACAGTAGCGCGTCTGCATCGCCCGGACTGCTTCTTCCCGCGTCATATGCTCATCTTCCAGCATTCCGGTCACTAACCGGACCGGGCGGATCCCCGAGAGGTCACCCCAGGGAAGCGGATGGCCGCACTGCTTTACAAGGCCTGAATAAACCAGCCTTTTCAGCTGGTTTTTTATCTCCTTACGCTCGTCCCCGTTTTCCAGATACAGAATCTCACGCCAGACTGTCTGCCGGTCACCGGCTTGTGACTGCTGATCACCTGGCAGAACTGCAGCAGTTGTCTGTCGTTCATCATCGGACAGGACTGCTGTATCTGTCAACCGTGATGCATGCGTCATCTCCGCAACAATCTGGTTTTGTCCATAACAAAACCGCCAGATGAGATCAGGCGTTTCCTCCGGCACCGTTTCACCCGGAAGCGAATCCTCATACCGGATCTCCATCTCTGCATCGGGATAAAATGCCCGGATCAGGTTAAAGATATCATATTCAAATTTCTTTTCATTAAAAATCAGAACAATCTTCATCGCGGAATAAACGGATTCCATCTCTTCTCATCCGCAATTGTCGTCGGTGAATTATGTCCCGGATAAACTGCTGTATCATCCGGCAATTCATCGACCAGCCGCTTCAGGCTCTTCATCATATCCTGCACATTGGATGTCGGAAAATCCGTCCGGCCGCATGAGCCCTGAAACAGGGTGTCTCCGGAAATAAGAACGCCTTCTTCCGGGAAGTAATAACAGCAGCTTCCCTGCGTATGCCCGGGTGTAAACAGAACCCGGATGCTGAATCCTGCAAGCTCCAGCTGTTCTCCCTCTTTTACATAACGGTCTGCGCTGAGGGCAGTACCTGCCTCCCATACGCCGGAAAGATTTAACATCGGATCTTCCAGGACTGCTTTTTCTTTTACATGCGCGTAGATCTCACAGCCGTATTTTTTTCGGAGTTCATCCGCTGCAAGCATGTGATCAAAGTGCCCGTGCGTCAGCAGAATTGCCACCGGCTTTGCCTCCATAGCTTCCACGCGCTTCTGGATGCCGAACGCCTGATCTGCCGGATCAACAATGAGCATCTCATTTGTCTCTTTATTCATCAGCAGATAGCAATTCGTCATAATATTGCCAAGCAGCAGACTTTTAATTTCTAACTTATTCATATTAATTCATTCTCTTTATCAGCCGACAGTACGGCTGACATCCGTCACGCTCTCAACCTGTCGGATCTTCTGCATGATCTGCATCAGTTCCTCTCTGCTGGATACGTCAAATGTTATCTCCATCGTTGCAATATTTTGTTTATTCAGTCTTACATTGATCGCGCTCATATCGACGCCGCGGTCTGTAAATACTCTGGAAATATCCACCAGAAGTCCGGTTCTGTTTTGCGCAAATACTTTGATTTCGACAGTATAACTCTGCTTTCCGTCCTGCTCCGATGCCCACTCTGCATCGATCAGCCGGTCGCGCTCAGATTCCGGCAGCGTCATGATATTGACACAGTCTGTTCTGTGGATCGTAATGCCGCGTCCGCGTGTGACAAACCCGACAATTTCATCTCCCGGGATCGGACTGCAGCATTTTGAGAAGCGGACAGAAACATCTGTAATACCGCGTACCGTAATGCCGCCTTTATGGCGCTCATCTTCCGTAAGATGTGCAGTTCCTTCCTGGCTCTGTACCGATTCAAGAACCTGCTGGTCCGTAATGCGCGCAGCCTGGTCGCTTTCCCATGCGCTGCGAAGCCGGTTCAGAACCTGCCCCTCCTTGAGACCGCCATGTCCGATTGCCGCAAGCACAGAGTCCCAGTCATTAAAGCCATAGCGGTGCATGACACGCTCCATATATGGCGGCTTCAGATATTCTGCAAGCGGCTGTTCCTTACGTTTCGCATAGGCATTGAGTGCATCGCGCCCCTTCTGAATATTGTCTTCTTTCTTCTCTTCACGGAACCACCGGTTGATCCGGTTACGCGCCGTCGTACTCTTGACAACCTTCAGCCAGTCACGGCTCGGTCCGCGGGAATTCTGGGAAGTAATAATCTCAATACGATCGCCATTCTGCAGAACCGTCTCAATCGGAACAAGCTTTCCGTTGATGCGCGCACCCACCATTCTGTTACCGACAGCCGAATGAACCGCATAGGCAAAGTCTATGGTACATGATCCGCTCGGAAGCGCCTTCAGGTCGCCGGCCGGCGAGAAAACATATACATTTTCAGTAAAAAGATCCAGATCACTTTTCAGCAGGCTCATGAACTCCTGGTTGTCGGAAGAATCCTGCTGCCACTCCAGAATCTGACGCAGCCAATTGAGTTTCTCCTCCTCGTCCACTTCGTTTCTGTGGCGCGGCGGTTCTTCACCCGCCTTATAGCGCCAGTGCGCCGCAATACCGTATTCTGCAACGCGGTGCATGGCAAAGGTCCGGATCTGAATTTCAAACGGTTTGCCGCCCGCACCGATCAGCGTCGTATGCAGCGACTGATACATATTCGGCTTGGGCATGGCAATATAATCTTTAAAGCGTCCCGGAACCGGCGTATATAATTCATGAATCACGCCGAGTGCAGCATAACAGTCACGCACAGTGGGAACAATGATGCGCACTGCAAATATGTCGTAGATCTGATCGAGTGTCTTATTCTGGCTCACCATCTTTTTATAGATACTGAACATATGCTTTACGCGGCCGGTTATCTCTGCCTGTATGCCGGCCGCCTCGATCTGCTGACGTACTTCCTCTTCGATCGCTTCAACAAATGATTCTCTCGCTTCTTTTTTCTGATCGATCTGCTCGACCAGATTATGATACTCTTCCGGATACAAATACTGCAGCGCCAGATCCTCGAGCTCGTTCTTGATTTTGGCAAGACCCAGCCTGCCCGCAATCGGTGCGTAAATATCCAGTGTCTCGCGGGATTTATCACGCTGTTTTACGGGTTTCATGTACTGAAGCGTACGCATATTGTGAAGCCGGTCTGCCAGCTTCACGAGAATTACGCGAATATCCTTCGCCATCGCCAGAAACAGCTTCCGCAGATTTTCCGCCTGCTCCTCGACCTTATCTGCTTTGTAAGACAGCTGACTCAGTTTTGTGACGCCGTCAACGATCATGGCTACGTCCTGACCGAACTGTTCGGTCAGCTCTTCGTTAGTCATGATTGTATCTTCAACAACATCATGCAGCAGCGCAGCCACAAGCGACTCGCAGTCCATCTCCAGATCCGCAAGGATGATCGCAACGCACAGCGGATGGATGATATATGGCTCGCCGGATTTCCGGAGCTGTCCGTCATGCGCGACCCGCGCAATTTCATAGGCACGTTCGACGATTTCAATCGTGCCTTCTGCATAAGAGTTTCGAATCAGATGAACCAGCTCATCGTAAAGCTGCTCCGGAGCCATAAAGTCATCCATTGCTTTTACGTTGGCATCCACTGCAGCAATTTCTCTCTTCAGTTGTTCTTTATCCTGAATATTCGTAATCTCGCGCATGGAAACCTCCGTATCTTCACCGCCGTCTGTCTCTGCTTATATCCGATGCATTCTCTTTTTATTTTCCTTCATAAATAATCGCGGAGTCGATGTCATACCCGGCAAGTTTTTCTCTTCCTTTCAGGCCTGCCAGTTCCATGACAAATATCATTTTAACGACTTCACCGCCCAGCTCCTCAAAGAGCTCTGCTGCAGCCTTAATGGTGCCTCCGGTCGCAATCAGATCGTCGATCAGAACAATCTTCTGCCCGGGCTTGATCGCATCTTTGTGAATTTCAATTTCTGCCGTGCCATACTCCAGATCATATTTTTTGGAGACTGTCTCTCTGGGCAGCTTGCCTTTTTTACGTACCGGGATGAACGGTTTGTGCATATTGTATGCAACCGGAACGCCGAAGATGAATCCTCTGGATTCTGTTCCGGCAATCACATCAAACTCAACGCCTTCCAGAAATTTCTGCAGCGAATCAATTGACAACTGCAGACCATCGGCGTCCTGCAGGATACTGGTGGTATCTCTGAAAATAATTCCTTTTTCCGGAAAATCCGGGATACTTGTTACATACTCTTCCAGTTTTTTCATGGATTCCTCCTTGTAGGTCCGCGGTTGATATTTATCCTCTGTATGATACTTTGATCAGTAAACTTAAGTATAGCATTATCAGGGGGCAGATTCAACATTTCTGTCAGCCCCGGTGCGGTCTGACAGGCTTTTCCGGTTCCTCCGCTGATCTTTCCGCTCATTTCATGAGGATTGTCTGAACGCCGTTACTGTCAGCTGCAGTGTATTTCTTCCCCGGAATGTATCAATTCCCGGATAATAAATTACATCGATTGGTTTTCCGTCTGCCGTTTGTGCCACAAACTGATCACCGTCTCCGAAATAAACGGCATCTATGCTGAAACGCTCCTGATTTTCGAGGCGGAACTTTACGACATTCCGGTTTTTCCCGAAAACCCGGGGATGCATAACAATAAGACGCCTGTCCGCAAAAACCGGCCTGCTGTTTCCTTTTCCAAACGGTTTCAGAAGTGAAATCTGGTCCACCAGCTTCCCGGATACATAGGAAACCGGCATCGGAACATCGATGACTGTTTTGGGAATCAGATCTTCATCTGTAAGTGTGCACCGGCGATTAATTCTGCGGCGGAATTCCTCGATCTGATCCTCCGGCAGCGAGAGGCCTGCCGCAAGACGATGCCCGCCGAATTTTAACAGCAGCTCGCTGCAGCCGCACAATCCTTCGTACATATCATAGGCATCGATCGATCTGCCGGACCCCTTCACTCCATCTGCAGCCTGCGTCAGGACAAATACCGGTCTTTGATACTGCTCACGGATCCTTCCTGCAACAATTCCCGCCAGCGATTCATGGCAGTCCGGCAGATAAACCACCATAATGCGGTCCTTTTTCAACCCTGTCTCTTCTATCAGCCGCACTGCAGCTTCTTCACTCTGGACAGTCATTGATTTTCTGCTGGCATTGAGCGCAATCAGATCACCTGCCAGACGTGCTGCTTCGGTCTCATTTTCCGCCGTCAGCAGTTCCAGGGCATGACCTGCAGTATCAAGGCGCCCGCTGGCATTCATACACGGACCCAGAACAAAGCCAACATGATAAACGTCGATCGCATCCGGTTCAATTCCATTTTGCCGGATTAATTCCGCCATCCCGGGATTTTTTGTCCTGCGAAGCTGTTTCAGCCCCTCCCGCACGATAATACGGTTTTCATCTGTCAGATCCATGACGTCGCCAATGGTCGCAAACGCCACATATTCCAGCAACTCCATTGCCTCATGCTTCGGAATTCCCCAGGACCTGTGCAGAGCGATAATCAATTTCCAGGCAACTGCGGCGCCGCAGAGTCCCTGGTAGGGATAGCTGCAGTCCGTACGTTTCGGATCGATGACTGCCTCGGCACGCGGAAGTTGCATCTTTTCCGTTCCGTCTGTCTGCGTACATTTCGGCACTTCATGATGATCTGTCACAACTGCCCGCATACCAAGCTCATACGCCAGTTCCAGTTCAGACGCGGCTGCTATTCCGTTATCACACGTTAGAAGAATCTCCCTGCCGTCGTCATGCGCACACTGTACCAGACGTACATTCAAACCATATCCGTCGCGGATCCGCTCCGGAATCCTGACATCCACATCCGCGCCGAGTCTGGACAGACCGCAGAGTAAAATGTAGGATGCCATCACACCGTCAATATCGTAGTCCCCGATAATTCTGATCTTTTTCCCTTCCCTGACTGCCTGTTCCAGAAACAGGACCGCCTCCGGCAGATCCTTCAGCAGCGAAGGATCATACAGATCGTCCGGTGTGCCGTTCAGATACTTGTCGATCGCTGCATCTCCAATGACATCCCGGTTGCGGATCAGACGGGCAATTACCGGGTCAATATGAAATTGCTGCGCGATTGCGTTGAAATCGGCACGTTTTGCGGCCACCACCCAGTTTTCCTTCATGCTTTCTCCTTCACTTAGCCGGAATGAGTCAACAGGGACGTTTCTCTCTGACTCATTCCGACAAACCCTGATTCACAAATACCCGGAAGGCAAAACCTCCCGGGTATCACAAATCATCTGTTACTATTAGCCGCGGCGGTTGCGTCCGCGCTTTGGCTTGATGCTCTGCAGCTCACTGCGGTCTTTTTTCTGCTTTTTGCCGCTGCCCTTCTTTGCCGCATTGCCTGCGGAAGCAGCTGCATTGCCGGCTGCGTTTGAAACACCGCTTTCTGCTGCAGCGGCTCCGGCTGCTGTGCCGGCCGCGGTCTCTTTTACCGGTGTCTCTACGACACGGTTTTTACCGATCTTTGTTTTAAAGAGATACCAGATCGGAGATGCGAGCAGGATGGATGAATACATACCGGCGATGATGCCGACGATAATCGGAAGAGAGAACTCCTTGACCGATGGTACGCCCATCACATAAAGCGTGAAAATCGTGATCAGTGTTGTCAGGGATGTATACAGGCTTCGTGTCATCGTATCCGTAACCGCCTGATTGACACCCTGTGTAAGCGTTCTGCCCTTCACTGCCATCGCCTCGCGGATTCGGTCAAATACGACAATCGTCGCATTGATGGAATAACCGAGGATTGTCAGCATAACAGCGATGAACGTGCTGCCGACAGAAGAGCGCGACACGACATAGAACATAAATACGATCAGAATATCGTGCGCCAGCGCAATGACTGCAGCAGTTGCGAACCGAAGATCGCGGAAACGCACCCAGATGTATACCAGCATCAGGATGATTGCGATCACCACGGCACGGATTGCGTTGGAGCGCATCTCTCCGCTTATGATGGAAGAAATATTCTCGGCTGTTATCGTATCCGCATTGACTTTTTCAAAGTTGTCCTTAAGCGCTGTGTTCAGCTGTTCACGCTCATCAACGGACAGCTCGCGCGTCTTGATGATAACCTGATTGGAGGAGGTCACTTTCTGGAACTGGATATTTGCGTCCCCTGTTACTTCCTGTACAACCGGCTCAACTTTTGTATCCAGATCCGCCAGACTGATGTCTTCGCCGAAATCAACTGTGGTGGCTGTACCGCCGATGAAATCAAGGCTGAAGTTAATCGGACGTCCGTCGCGTGAATTGTTTACCGCCATGAAGATCGGTCCGAGCGCGATCAGAACGATTGAAATCGTAAATGCAATTGCGCGCTTTCCGAGAATATTGCGGGCCGTACGGGGAGCGATCTTTCCGAAGAACTTCTCATCCTTTGCTCCCAGACCATAGAAAGTATTGATCAGGATTCTGGAGAGAATCAGCGCACTGAACATGGAGATGATAACACCAAGTGCCAGTGTATATGCAAAGCCCTTAATCGTACCGGTGCCGAGGAATGCAAGTACGGCTGCCGCAATCAGTGTTGTGACATTACCGTCAAGGATTGCAGAGAATGCCTTGCTGTATCCTGCGCGGATCGCTCCGCGGATACTGTTGCCGTTTCCGATCTCCTCTTTTGTTCTTGTATTGATAATGACATTTGCGTCCACCGCCATACCGATGGTCAGGATCAGACCTGCAATACCCGGCAGGGTAAGTGTTATTTCAAACGCATTGATCATCGCAATGTCCAGAAGGGCAAACAGGATCAGTGCCCAGCCTGCTGCCAGACCTGAAATGCGGAACAGCACAATCATCAGAAGGATGACAATGCAGATACCGATAATACCTGCCTTGACGCTGGTGGCAAGTGCGTCCTGGCCGAGCTGTGCGCCGACGACGTTGGAATAAACCTCCTGCAGTTCCAGAGACAGAGAACCGATACGGATATTGGAAGCAAGATTACGCGCCTCCTCGATCGAATTCATACCAGTGATCTCAGCTTTTCCGCCGGTGATCTTTGTCTGAACCGTCGGGCTGCTGATGACATTTCCATCATAAACAATGGAGATGCGCTTTCCGACATTGTTGCCTGTTGCTTCTGCGAATTTATCAGATCCCTCTGTTGTCAGAGTCAGCTCAACAACATACTGATGCTCACCGGTAGTCTGATTCTGCGTCGCAACGCCTTCAGCACCGGCAATATCTGTACCGGCCAGTACAACGTTGCCTTCCTCATCCTGAAATTCAAGAGAACCCGGTTTTCCAAGCTCTTCCAGGATCGTGTTGGCATCGCTGACGCCCGGAATCTCAACTGCGATACGGTTCAGGCCCTGCTTATATACCTGTGCCTCAGTGTTGTACTGATCGACACGCGGCTGCTGCTGGGACACAGTATCATCCGTGTCCTCCAGAGACGGAGTTCCTT
>CAZRNI010000034.1:0-9641 GCA_964601425.1 uncultured Eubacterium sp.
CTGAGGATCGCTGCCGTCAGGGTAATGCCTTCAATGATCTTCACATAGCCGGTACAGCGGCAGATATTGCCGCGCAGGGCCTTTTTGATGTCGTCTTCATCCGGATCCGGATTCTTATCCGCTGACCTTCCGCCGAAAATGTTACCCAGTGCCATGGCGATCATAATTGTTCCGATGATGATCGTCCAGACAATCTGTGACGAGCTGAAATACGGTGCCAGAAGCCTGCTCGCACCAAGTTCAACCGCCATGACCGACATGCCGGCAAAGAACTCAGTCATGTAGAGAAATGTTTTGTTCGATAGAATTGCACGTTTGCTCATAATAAAGTATTAGATATTCTTTTCTGATTACGCTGTTCAAAAATACACACCCGCCAGGGCGCACCAACGACGTTTAAATCACAAAAGCCGCCGGAGCCTCCGGCCCCGACGGCTTGCTGCTTTTGTTAAATTATTCTGTCCTTAAATTATTATTCAGCCTCTTTAAACTCATCCTTGCCTGCGCCGCAGATCGGACATACCCAGTCCTCCGGAAGATCTTCAAAAGCTGTTCCTGCAGCGATATCATTGTCAGGATCGCCGACTGCCGGATCATAGACATATCCACAAGGATCACATTCATATTTCTTCATAATTACTACGTCCTTTCCTTATTGTATGACCATCCGGTCATTCTTTCGATAAATAGAATTATAGAGGATTCTCTACATCAATGCAAGCAAATATCCCGTCGGGCAGATTCTCGCAGATTCTCCCCGAACCATAAGATCATGCCATTCGCACGCAGTATCAGTCATTGTAGATCAACGCGATAAATACCAGATCCTCTGTCCCGTTATTTGCCATACTATGAAACTCACCCGGCAGAATCGTGCAGATATCACCGGCTGTAACCTTCGTGACACCGTCCTTGTCCTTAAAATCCCCTTCGCCCGAAAGAATATAATACGGCTCTGTCTCATGCACATGCTGATGCCAGCCGATGCTGGAGCCCGGCGGCAGCACAACCTTCGCATACATGCGGCCGTGACCGTACAGATCTTCTTTTGCGACAATATCATACACCTTTGCGGGACCGATCCCGGTACCTCCGCCGAGTCCTTCCTTAATCACATATGTTTCTTTCCTTACCATACCCTTCTCCTCTCATCTTTTCAGGCGTTTGCAAAACGCTCCAAAAACAATAACAACGATGTACGATTTCACAATTCCACGAACTGACCGTCCGAATCCCGCCGGTACTTGCTGAGCTTGCGAAGCTTATGTACCGCTGCGAGGATGAGCGAGCGCAAGCGTGTCAGCGACGGAATGTGAAATTGGACATCCTTACCATTATTCATTCGTTTCGCAATAACCTCTCATCTTTTCAGGCGTTTGCAAGATGCGCTCAGAACCCCAGCGCATCATTTACCAGAATCACATGAATCCTTCCTTCATGCTTGGAATACCGTGTAATCAAAAACTGACAGCAAATGGTATCCGGTGATTTGCAGTCCATACACTGGCCCGTCTTGACACACGGCGTATTGCCCCCGATCCGCTGCATATTGACCGGAGCCGCATAATTGCGTGCGCGCTTCATCGCATCATCCAGATCAGTACAGACTTTGTTCATTCCGACAACAAATATAACTTTATGCGGTCCCTGCGCGATGGCAGAAACACGATTGGCATTTCCGTCAATATTAACCAGAACGCCGTCCGCCGTCATCGAATTTGTGCTCGAGAGGAAGAAATCTGCATCGTAAGCCGCAAGCATGGCAGCGCGCTTATCCTCGATTTCATCGCGGTCGATAAAATCATAATTTCCCGCCTTCAGTGCTTCTACAAGACCGATCTCATGAACGCTTGTTGCACCGCCCATCGTCACACTGCTTCCTTCCGGAATCAGATCCAGCGCTGTCTTCAGTGCTTCCTCACGGCTTCCGGCATAATATCCGGACATATTACGGGATTCAAGTCCCTTGATTACCTTCTGTGCAAGTACTTCATTTCTCTTGAATAAAAAACTGTCCCCCAAAATAATCCTCCTTGCCTGACTGTCAGTTATCTCTATACCCACACCTGTATTTTACTAAACTCGCCGGTTTGTTACAAGTGTGCACGATCTTCATTTTCACAGCTGCGGTCTGCAGGGCTGATACCCGCAGTTTGGCACGCTGCTTTCACCGGTACCACCAGGACATCATGCATCCGCCGGCTGCACCTGTCTGCAGCACCGCATCCAGATTGTCCGGCGTGATCCCGCCGATCCCGAACACCGGCACAGAACCGGCAGCTTCAACCGCGTCCCGCAGGAAATCCAGGCCCCTTCCCGGCTTTCCTTTTTTACAGTCCGTCTCGAAAATATTGCCCAGAACGATCTGCGTCGCGCCGGCATCAACAGCCTCCCGGATCTCATCGATGCTGTGACAGGAAATACTGACTCCTTCAAAACATTGCGGCAGATCTCTTCCATCCGTTTCCAAATATGCCTGCAGTGAAGGGATGGAAAGATGCACAGCACGGCATCCGATCTGCATCGCTGTTTCAATATTCGAATGCATAAACAGCTGAACGCCGGCTGCATCACAAATATCCTTAGTTTGTCGGGCCATATCCGCATATTCCGTCTCCGGCAGATCTTTTTCCCTGAGAATGAGTGCGCGCGGCCCAAAGGCGGCAATTTTCCGGATGATACCCAGCGGATCCCCTGCCGCAAGGTGACGATTTGTGACTGCGATGATCTTATTTCTGTACATAATGCATTCCTGCGTTTCTATTCTTCCTTAAAACAACGTCGGATCGAATCCTCTTTCAAGCCCTGACCAATCACGACCAGAATTCCGCGCTTTACATTGCGCGGGCGGATCAGCATTGTTCCGGGCGTGCAGTTAACCTCCAGCCAGGATTTATCAGCACAGCGGGCAAATCCCTTGACGCGCAGTACGTTTCCGAAAATCTCCGGTTCGCCAAACAGACGTACAACCTGCTCCTTCAGCCGATCCGGCTCTGCATTTTGCACGACAACCATGCTGGTTTTAAATAACTCCTGATGATTAAGTTCTTCCCGCGTATGATCTGCAAAATGATATCCGTTTCTCTGCATTTGTTCAAAGTCTGCGTCGGTTAACTGATCCCATGACTTCAGGAAAATACGCTCTGCAGGGATCTCTTCTACTCCCCGCTGCCGCAAAATACTCTGTAACCGTATCACCGTATCAGATACTGCTTCCTCCGGAAACAACTGTGTCTTGCTCACCAGCACACTGCCGGCTGCCAGCAGTTGGGAAAACATCAGATAATCAACCTCATCCGTCGAAGCAGCGCAGTCCGGCGCATCGATGGTAATAATCGACCCGATCTCACAGCATTCCCGGACCGCATCCAGATGCATCATAGTAAAGAATTCGTCCACGTCGTAGATGCCGGACGGCTCCACCAGAATGCGGTCACATCCGCTTTTCGCGCCGCCGATCAGCATGCTGCGAAATTTATCAAAACCGGCGCAGCACATGCACATTCCGGAAAGATCTTTCACCGGAACATTCAATCCCTCCAGCAGCATCGGATCTACACTGATCGAACCGAATTCATTTTCGATAATCATATACTTCTGACCGGTTCGTTCAAGATAATCCGCATAACGGCGGATAAATGTCGTCTTGCCGCTGCCCAAAAATCCTGTAATGAGATCAACCTTTACCACTTTTCTCTGCCCTCTCTGTTCTGTGACAATTTCGGTGTATTTCAAGTCCCGCCACTGAGACTGATTTGTTGCCCACCGCCTATAGAGGCGGGGGTCATCTCACGATGAGATATAACTTATACCGCCGATTCACCTTTCTGTATCCGAAAAAGCTTCACTTCAAACCTGAAATGACAGCAGTAAATAACCAAGCATAAGCCCGCCCAGCAGCAGTCCCTGTTTCAGACGGTGCTCCGTAATCAGACCGACAAATTCCCGCACAGCTGCATTGGGCCAGAAGTACCATCTGGTCTTTGCTCCCATGCCCTGCGCACGCATTTTCACACGCCGCGCCTTGAGTCCCGCGCGAAATACATGATAGTTGGTTGTAAAGTATGCAACCTGTGCATTTGGGTTTACTGCATCAATTTTTTCTTTTGAAAAGCGCATGTTCTCCGCAGTGCTTTTCGACTGATCTTCTGTAATAATCTCTTCCGGCCTCACGCCTTGTGTAATCAGGTAATCCCGCATGGACGCAGCCTCGGACTGCACTTCATCCGGCCCCTGCCCGCCGGAAACCACAAATGCAGCCGGTTTTCCGGTCTCCTGAAGCTGCCGGTCCCGGAACCCTTTTGCAAGATCCACCCTGCCTTTCAGCAGCGGCGTGGGCGTCCCATCCTTACGGATGCCGCATCCCAGTATGATCAAAAAATCCTTGTTTCGCTCCGGGACATATCTGATCACGATCGCATCCGCAATTATGGTGCCGATGATCATGCACTCGAAATAGAGATACAGAACGGCAACCAGACCGGTAATGGTCTGCAGGATATCCGACTGTGCTGCATTTACCCGCGACACTGAATTGTTCCCTGTGATTGTCTCCAGTACTTTTCTTACCGCTTCCTTCGAAAAAGCGTCAGACAGATACTCCAATGAAAATGCGCCCGCCATGTAGTCAACAAAAATAACTGCCGCCTCACCTGTGATCAGCAGGACAGACAATATTATTCCAAGAATATTGACGAACCGCCGGCCTTCGTGCCGGATCAGCGATACATTCGAAGCAAACAGAAAAATCGAAAAAACCAACAGAAAAGGTGCTGTCAAAATCATGTAATTTTTAGCAGAATAAAAGAGGACATAGAAGATATGCTTCCGTGTAATTATCTGTGATTCGTCAAAACAGCGCGCCGCCAGATAAATATGCGTCACCAGAAGAAACAGACAGAATAAACCAAACCCCGCGTAAATAATTGTGTTATATGAATAAGGATTGTACTGCAGCTGCTTCAAAAAAGCATTCAGCAGTGCAAAGATCAATGCCAGAAAAAAAAGCACAAGCACAATGACAGCCATGCGGATCCTGGCCGGGCTCTCGGCAGACAGCAGAATCAATTCTGCTGCAACTGCCATCGCTGCTATTATAATCAGGTAAAACAGTTTCGGCTTCACTGCCCTGGTATCAAATTGAAGTTTCACGTTCTGTCCTTTTCCCCTCTCCCGTCTGTCCGCCTGCCTGTATCTCCGAAATACTTCAGACAAAGCATTGTTATATCATCAAACTGCGGTGCACCGCCGCCAAATTCCTTTAATGCTTCGCGTACATTTTTATCCAGTTCTTTCGGCTCTGCATCCGGCTGCCCGTTCAGGGCCGCCAGCATCCGTTCCGTTCCAAACAGCTCCTCCGCCGTATTATTTGCCTCTGTCACGCCGTCCGTATAAACAAACAGTGTATCTCCCGGTGAGAGGGTAAACTCTGATGCTTTAAACCGCATCCCTTCCATTGCGGCCACCGGCATACTGTGGACATCCTTTTCCAGACAAAACAGCTTATCGCCTGTTTCTGATCTGCTTTCTTCCGCCCGGATAGAATTGCTGTTCACCCGATCAGAATTGTCGTCCGCCCGATCAGAATTGTCTTCCGTCCGGTCAGAATTGTCGTCCGCCCGATCAGAATTGTCTTCCGTCCGGTCAGAATTGTCTTCCGCCCGGTACTGCCCGGCTCTGCGGATCGCCGGATACTCATGTCCCGCATTTGCGTACAAAACACGTCCTGTGGAAATTTCCAGAATGCCAAGCCACACCGTTACAAACATTTCTGCTTTGTTTTGTGCACAGAGGTGCTCATTTACACGCGCCAGGATCTCATCCGTATGCAGCTCGCCGGCCTGCGTCTGATTTTGGATCGCCTCCTTCGCGCTGATCATAAACAGTGCCGCAGAGATTCCTTTGCCGGAAACATCTGCAATTACCAGCGCCAGATGATCCTCATCAATCAGGAAATAGTCATAAAAATCACCGCCGACCTCTTTTGCCGGCACCATAGATGCATAAATATCAAATTCCTGCCGGTCCGGAAATGCAGGGAATGTATGCGGCAGTGTCCCGACCTGGATCTCGGTTGCAATGGACAGCTCAGCGTTCATGCGCTCCTGTTCCGTCGTCACCTTTACAAGCCGCCGCATTGTATCGCCGATATCGGTTTCCATCTCCGTCATGGTCCGCCAGAGATCTTCAAACTCATCGCCCGTGTACATATTCAGTCTGGCAAAATGCGATTCCTTTTCCTCGAGATTTTCCAGTTTATCCCGGTCTGTATAAGCTTTTGCAGCGGCTGCCAGTCCTGTTACCTGATCAATGACATGTTTACGAAGAAGAATGGAGGCCTCAAGCGCCGTAAGCACAATCCAAAAAACCGCAACCGGAATCACGACGGCCAAAAAGCGCCGGACCTTATTGAAAAAGTCATTGATATCAATATCAATTACGACATAGCCGAGTTCTCTTCCGTCTTCCGCTGTTATCTTACGATAATCTGTTCCGACCCATCCGTATGCCGGTGTATGGGTGATCCGGAGACGCCAGTCTGACTGGCAGACTTTCTCAATTTCCTCCATGTCTCCGGTAATCCACTGCCCCGGCAGGAAAGCCCATTCCAGTTCGTCTCCATCAACAACATAAACCAGTGCGCTCAGCTCCGGATCCGTAAACACCAGAGACATGTTGCGGTTATTTGTTTCCTTCCAGCAGTGCAGCAGGATCTCACGCGCCGCGTAGAAATCATCATCCACAAGCGGCCGGAATGCATCCATAAAAGCCTCTGAAGTCGGATCCTTTTTCACATCTGCCGGAAGCCCCTCGTAAATCTCCCGCGTCTCCTTAAAAATCCGCTCGATGTATGTCATATCCTCCATGGACATGGCATAACTCATTAAATTTTCAGCTTCATCGTGGAAATTGCGAAGCGTATCAAATACATACAACCCAAAAAAAGCTCCGCTGATCAGCAGAGTCAACAACAGCGTTCCGGCCAGTATGGCACGGAACGCCTTTGTCTTCAGTGAAATAGGTTTTTTATTGCTTTGTTTCATCAGCGCTTATGAACTCCGGTATGCTGTTACTTAGATTTACCAAGACCTCCCGGATAGGGTTTGGCATCCGCCAGACTCTGATCGAACTGCAGTATCTCAGACAAAAATCCTTCATCCGATAAACCGCCCGCCACCTTGTCAAGCAGTATATCATCCACGACGGTCCCCTTCGGCATTAATTCCTCAAGATTTCCTTTGATCCTGCCCTTTGCGGCAATCTCTTTTTCAGATATATTGCTCATATCATCAACACCCCTTTCTGAATGTCTTCATTATCATAGCATACACTTTCAGGGATTCCAATACAGCCCGGCAAGGCTTCATCAAAAGTTCACGAATCGCTTATTTAACTGTCACTTTGCACTTTTGACAGATTCCGTTAATTGTCTGAACGTAGATCGTGCACTTTCCCTTCCCTTTGGCTTTGACCTTTCCGCTCTTACTCACAGTCGCAACAGAAGGATCGCTGGTGGCATACCGGAGTGCCGGCTCATGGTCCAAGAGCTCTTTAAGCGGATATACGAGACTGATTTCTCCCTTCAGTTTATAAGTTTTATTTTTCTTAAGGGTGATCTTGTTCTTGTTCAGCTTCAGCCCGCGCGGCGCTGTCTCTGTTGCCGTCTGGTTTCCGGTGATATTATGATTCAGCGTTGATTTCGTGATCTCCTTATATTTACCGTTTACCTTCTTCTGCGCGATGATTTGATATTTATAGCATCTGCAGTTTTCAAGACCTTTGACCGTATACTTACGCACCTTCGCCTTAACGGTTTTCAGCTTCTTTACTTTATAGTTTCCCGCACGGTCATTACACTTGCTGAACATAATGACATATCTGTCAGCACCCTTGATCTTGTTCCAGGATATCGTAAGGGAATTCGTACCGACTGTCGACGCTGCAATCAAAACCGCTTTTTTCGTGGATTTTGCTTTTGGCGCGGGCGTTGGCGTTGGCGTAATTTCCTGTTTTTTTGCAGGTTCGGCTTTTTTGCCTGTTGCAGGAATTGTTTCTTTCTCTACGTGGGAACTGTCATTCTGACAGACACGCTGCTTTTCTCCGGCCTGCGTCGCCGTGGGCTGCTTCACCACTTTCCACGCGCCCCACTTATGTCCGGTTGCCTGAAGGATCAGGGAAGCATGGTCGGTCTTTTTTGTGGCATCTGCATCCAGGAAAAACGATCCGCAGCCTGTGCAGTACCAATATTCCTTATTTCCGGCCGCTTCGCAGGTGGCCGCTTTAAATGCGGTATGTTCGAGGTATTTTTTATGGTCGTGTGTTATAAACTTTGCATAAACTCTCAGATCTGTTTTCGGCATTCCGTTAATGGAATATCTGCCGCCGGATTCGCTTACCTCATAGGTTATGCCGTCAACGCCCAATGCATAGATTTCACTTAATTCATATCCTTCATTCGGCGTGACGATTACCGGTACTACGCTGAAATATTTAACATCTATGACCGTAGCTCCGGAATCACCAAGTGTAATCTTACCGTTCTGGGTCTGAGCCACCTCGATCCTATATAAAGGCTCATCGCCTCCTTCTGCCTCTCCGTCAGCAAATACCGCTGCCGGCATCATCGTGAGAAGCATCAAGACAGAAAGCAGCAGCGCACACACTCTCGTCAGTTTTTTTGAACTCATATCTGAAACCTCCTTAGCAGGGATTGTTCCTACTTTCATCAAAACTACTCATGCAAATATTATTATAACCTACACCTGACGAAATCACAAGATTCATGCATGCTCTGCAGCCGCGGTTTCTTGCCGCTTCTTTAAATCTTAAAGCGGTAGCCCACGCCCCAGATCGTCTCAATATACTGCGGCTTGGAAGAATTAAACTCGATTTTCTCCCGGATTTTCTTGATATGAACGGTGACCGTCGCAATGTCGCCAAACGACTCCATATTCCAGATTTTCTGGAACAGTTCCTCTTTCTTAAAAACACGGTTCGGATTTTCCGCAAGGAATGTCAGAAGATCAAATTCTTTATTGGTAAATGGTTTTTCTTCTCCGTTGACCCAGACGCGGCGCGCCGTTTTATCGATTTTGATGCCGCGGATCTCAATGATATCATTCTGCGGTTTGATGCCGACCAGTCGCTCATAGCGCGCAAGATGTGCCTTAACGCGGGCCACCAGCTCGCTGGGCGAAAATGGTTTTGTCATATAATCATCCGCACCCATTCCGAGCCCCCGGATCTTATCAATATCGTCTTTTCGCGCTGATACTATGATCACGGGAATATCACGCTGCTCGCGGATCTGCTGGCAGATCGCAAATCCGTCCACACCCGGCAGCATCAAATCAAGCACAATCAGATCAAAGGTACCGTTCAATGCGCGATTCAGTCCTGCGTTTCCGTCCGCTGCAATCTCCACTTCAAAATCAGAAAGCTCCAGATAGTCTTTCTCCAGATTTGCGATCGCTTCTTCATCTTCGATAATCAGTATTTTGCTCATCCGTAAATGCCTCCTGTCTTACGGCTGTCCGCCTGATGCCTTTCGTATATTCTATTGCCTGTCATTCACTCTCAGGCTCATCTGCTTCCGTTGGAGCATATTTCCTCAATACAAAGTAAATGGTAGTTCCGACGCC
>CAZRNI010000034.1:9651-14055 GCA_964601425.1 uncultured Eubacterium sp.
GAGAACGAAATAGATCACCGTGCCTTCGCCTTCTTTGCTGGTCGCCCAGACCTTTCCCTCGTGATCCTCGAGAATTTTCTTAACAATTGACAATCCGATGCCGCTGCCGCCCACCCGGCTGTTCCGGGAGGCGTCTGTCCGGTAGAAGCGGTCGAAAATGCGGACGAGGTCGCGCTGCGCAATTCCTTTTCCGTTATCCTCAAATTCCACCTGAATAAAATCTCCGACATCCCGCAGGCGTACATGAAGCATCGCCGGCTGCTTATCCATATATTTTACTGCGTTGCTGACGACGTTATTAACCGCACGCTTCAGCTGCTCGGCGTCGGCAATCATCGTGACATCATCCGCAACATCATTCTGATAAACAAGCCCGATGTCCTGTGCCTGCAAATCAACGCGCAGATCTTCGATACAGTCTCCGAAGTAGTCCGATACGTTCAGCCGCGCAAATGTATACGGAATCCGGTTGGTATCCAGTCTGGAATAAATCGTCAGTTCATCAATCAGTTTATCCATATCATTTGCTTTATTATAAATGGTATGAATATAGTGCTCCTGCTTCTCAGGGGTGGCCGCAACTCCCTCGATCAGTCCGAGCGCGTAGCCTTTGATCGCCGTAATCGGCGTGCGCAGGTCATGGGAAATATTGCTGATCAGTTCCTTGCTCTCCCTGTCGCCTTCGACTTTCTCCTCCGCCGACTCCTTCAGACGGATCCGCATCTCCTCAAAATCTTCACTGAGTTCATTTACTTCGCGGATATTGCTCATCGGGTCAATCGTAAAATCCAGATTTCCATCGCGGATATTGCGCGCGGCCCACTTCAGTTCCGAAAGCGGGGAGGCGATCTGCTGATAAATCCAGGCTGCAACGATTACACTTGTAAGAATCAAAATCCCGACAAATACAACGATTGCCGTAAACCAGACATCATCGGACAGCCTCGGCACAGGATAAACCGGTTCCGAATGCTGCAGAAACAGCACAAAAATGAGGCCTGTCAGAACCAGCGGTATCAGCACTACCAGGCAGAAAGCGATCTTAATCCTGTTTTTCAGGCGCATGCCGTTTTCGTTATTCATAATCAGAAGTATAGCATATTACACATTTCGGTGATGTGAAATCTTTCTAAACTCCCCATTGCAAAAAGAGGTTCTTAATATAAGAACCTCTCATGCCTCAATCTATTGTTATTTAATTACAGATACTGCTTCAGAACATCTACCTTATCCAGTTTCTCCCACGGAAGATCGATATCTGTTCTGCCGAAGTGGCCGTATGCCGCTGTCTGCCTGTAGATCGGACGACGCAGGTCAAGCATCTTGATAATGCCGGCCGGACGCAGATCAAAGTTTTCACGGACAATATCTGTCAGCTTCTCGTCATCCAGCTTGCCGGTGCCGAATGTGAATACCTGAACGGATGTCGGCTGTGCAACACCAATTGCATAGGACAGCTGAATCTCGCATTTGTCAGCCAGACCTGCTGCGACAATATTTTTTGCAACATAACGTGCTGCATAAGCCGCAGAACGGTCAACCTTGGTGCAGTCCTTTCCGGAGAATGCGCCGCCGCCATGGCGCGCATATCCGCCGTAGGTGTCCACGATGATTTTGCGGCCGGTCAGACCGGAATCACCGTGCGGTCCGCCGATTACAAAGCGGCCGGTCGGATTGATATAAAACTTTGTATTTCCATCCAGCAGTTCTTTCGGCAGCACCGGATCCAGGACATATTTTTTGATCTCTTCATGGATCTGATTCTGGCTGACATCCGGACCGTGCTGTGTGGAGATAACAACCGCATCCAGACGTTTCGGCACGCCATCTGCATCGTATTCAACCGTAACCTGTGACTTTCCGTCCGGACGCAGATACGGAAGGGTTCCGTTTTTGCGGACTTCTGTCAGTCGTCTTGCGAGCTTATGCGCCAGTGAAATCGGATACGGCATCAGCTCTTCTGTTTCATTGCATGCATAGCCGAACATCATTCCCTGATCGCCGGCACCGATAGCTTCGATATCAGCATCAGACATTTCGGATTCTTTTGCCTCAAGTGCCTTATCAACGCCCATTGCGATATCCGTAGACTGCTTGTCGAGTGCAACAATAACGCCGCAGTTTTCAGCGTCAAATCCGTATTTTCCACGGGTATAGCCGATCTCGGTAACGGTATCACGGACAATCTTCTGAATATCAAGATTTGCCTTTGTAGTGATCTCACCCATTACCAGTACAAGACCGGTTGTTGTAGCTGTTTCGCAGGCAACACGACTCATTGGATCCTGTTCCATGCAGGCATCGAGCACCGCATCAGAAATCGCGTCACAAATTTTATCCGGATGTCCCTCTGTCACGGACTCGGATGTAAAGAGTAATTTTTCCATATGCTTCTAAATCTCCTGTCATTAAATGATCATCAGTAACATTAAAACACTTTATAATAAAAAACCCATCTTATTCTGCAAAACAAGACGGTTCTTCAAGCACCCTCTTATTGTTCGATTACTCGCTCAGGCTGGCACCTTCCGCATTGCGGGGTTGCCGTGGCTTCACAGGTCCTCTGTACCTCCACCACTCTGAATAAGAGTTTTATTCTGTTTTTCCCGCCCCTGCAAATACACTGTATTTACACACCAGGCTCAATAACAAACATACAATAGCGCGTTTCTATATACTCGTCAAGAAAAAAACAAAATCCGTGGGACACATTTCCGAAATTGTCCCACGGATACTCTTTTTAATAAAGCAATTCTCCTGACTTCTGCTCCATCAGCCGACGCGAAGGCGGAATTTCATAATTTCACGTTCTTCGCGAACCTGCTCGATTTCCGCACCCAGACTGCGCAGCTTTCCTGCAAAGTCTTCATATCCACGCTGGATGTACACAATATCGTCTACAACCGTGACACCCTCTGCAGCAAGCCCTGCGATTACAAGCGCTGCGCCTGCTCTCAGATCCGGCGCACTGATTCTGGCACCTGTCAGTTGTGAAACGCCATCAATAATTGCTGTATTGCCTTCTATCTTGACATTTGCACCCATCCGCATCAGCTCGTCCGCATATTTGAATCTGTTCTCAAAAATGCTCTCTGTGACAATACTGGTGCCGTTTGCAAGCGAAAGAACAACACTCATCTGCGGCTGCATATCTGTCGGGAATCCGGGATACGGCAGCGTTTTAACCTGTGTCTTGCCAAGACGTGTCTTGGCGCAGACCCGGATCGCATCGTCAAACTCTTCCACTTCACATCCGATTTCCTGCAGCTTTGCAGTCATCGCCTCGAGATGCTTCGGAATTATATCCTTAATCAGGACATCTCCTTTTGTCGCAGCAGCAGCAAACATATACGTACCTGCTTCTATCATATCAGGAACGATAGTATAAGATGTTCTGTGCAGCTGCTGTACACCCTTGATCCTGATGACATCCGTACCGGCGCCCTTAATACTGGCACCCATGCAGTTCAGGAAATTTGCCACATCAACAACGTGCGGCTCTCTTGCTGCGTTTTCAATAATCGTATTTCCTTCTGCGAGAGCTGCCGCCATCATGATATTGATGGTCGCTCCGACAGATACCATATCCATAAAGATATGCGCGCCGTGGAGACGCTCTGCAGAGGTCAGAATATTACCGTTTTTGATCTCGACGGTTGCGCCGAGTGCCCGAAAGCCCTTCAGGTGCTGGTCGATCGGCCTGCTGCCGATGTTGCAGCCGCCCGGAAGCGGAACCTCCGCACGCTTATACTTACCAAGCAGTGCGCCGAGCAGATAATAAGATGCACGAATCTTCTTAATATAGGCGTAATCCACACTTACAGACCCGATCGTTACCCCATTGATCCGGGCGGTATGGCGGTCAATACGCTCTACGGTTGCGCCGATGACGGAAATCGCCTCTAACAGTACATTGATATCACTGACATCCGGAATATTCTCAACTGTGACAGGTTCATCTGTCATGATTGCTGCTGTCAGAATCGCAAGTGCGGCGTTTTTGGCTCCCCCAATTTCCACTTCACCAACGAGAGGATTGCCCCCTTTGATGACATACTTGTCCATTCTCCACCTCGATTATTCTTTTTTTCTCCCTGTAATATTCGTTCGCAGGTCTTCCGTGCAGATATTCACTGAACGAATACACAATCATATTAGCGCATATGCAGAAGTTTGTAAAGACAAAGAAAACAATGTGAAGATTACTTACAGATTACGGTCTACCAGTTCTCATGTATTACAAACACTTCACCAAAATAGTGGGCAAAACAATATCCGCCGCAGCCCTGCAGACCGCGGCGGACGTATTTATGATGATTAATATACTCCCTGTTTCAGGATCAAAAATACACTGTGCTTCCTGACGAGATCACTGCAATCAGACGATTCCCTGTGCCTCCATAG
>CAZRNI010000035.1:0-13997 GCA_964601425.1 uncultured Eubacterium sp.
GTTCCGGCAGATGCTTCAGGTTATTCCGCACTGTGTCTGGGGCAGCAATCCAGTCCCGGAGAGTTTCCGGTTGATGGAAGGAAAAGACAGACCGAGACCTGTATTTTATATCGTGGAACTCTGTAAAGCGTGTCAGGGTACCGGTGGCCTCATAGGCAAACCGGATCTCATAGCCTTCATCCAGATACTTAAAAGTACTGTTGGCGTACCTGAAGGACTGGCCCTCAACCACGGTGATATTCTGTGCTTCAGTATCTTTCTTTGCTTCGACGACCCCCACAGGCTTTCCTGCCACAAAAAGGGCATAGTCGACAGGCCCGGTACTCGTCGGGAATTCGCGGATTGCGACTCCAAGAGCTGCCGAGAGATTGATTTTGTTCATATCCTGAATGACCCATCCGGCATCATTTAGCCTTCGATCGATCGCCTCCCGCGCAATCTGCTCCGGCGTCTTAGGCATGCACATCACCCCCGGTCTCTACCAGTTTTACTGATCCGTCCGCGATTCTCCGAAGGGTCTCCTGATCAGCTTCGTGGTTATTCATCAAGGTTGTAAGAGCTCTCTCTACGGCAGCCGTTTTTGTGTACCCGGTTTCTTCGCAAAATTTCTCTAATCTCTGGTACACATTCATATCGATTTTGACATTCAAATACTGTCCGTTTTTCTTTTGGCGTGCCATAGATTTCACCTCATAGTGATAGCTAAACTTTTACTCAAATATCATACATCAAAAAGCTACCTTTTTCAACAAGAACTCGTTTCTGCAAAGAAAAAAGGCCAGCGGCCTTAATTGCCACTGACCTCAAAATCCTCGTATGAAATACCGTGCAACCAGAAGCACCACGAACTGCAGCGGATAGAAAATGCTGTATAGCCAACTGAACCACTTGCTATGGTAGCCAAGTTTCCGGTTGTAGAAAGCTAGCAGAAGAAAAGCAGCTGTTACGCCGTAGATATTCATTATTAAGCCTTTTCCCATATTCAATATGTTTGCCCAGGTACCAAATCGCGTACATGACCACAAATACAGGAGGACGTAAGCGCCTTCAATTATCAGTAGCGATAACACCTTCTGAGCTATACGCAAGACATCCGCTTTTTGCAAATACAAATAGAACATGGCTATTAATAGAACCCCGGCAAAACCATACTCACTCTTTATACGAAAGGCCACTATAGCAACTATGGTCGCAATAGCTGCGGACATCAAATATGCGACTGTTTTCTTTTGCACTCGCCCTTTTATATACTCGTATGTGATAAGCACACAAAAGCCCAATAATAAAGTCCAAATTGCGTTCTGGCCGGTATAGGCTGTCCAGTAGTTATATTCGAAAAGATTAAGCGGGATTTCAGAGACAATTGCAAGAAGTAATATTTTAAGTAGATGCCGAGTCACTCTCTGCCGATCGGTTTTGATATGATAAAAGCCCTCGGCAATTAGGAACGCATAAATGACAAAGGCCAGTCTCCCAATATTCCGCATTAGAAATTGTGTGTCACTTACAAATCCAATAGCAATATGATCGATGAGCATAGAGCTCATTGCTATCAGCTTTAGAATAAAACCAGACATATTGGTCTCCTGTTACGCTCTTACTATATACCACAGATGCCGGAACCCGTCCCGGATCGTACGTAGTTTCTCCTGCCGCTCATTCTGTGCTTTTTTGAGCGGGACGCTCACTTCTCCAATCCGCAGTCCCTTTCGTGACGCTTCCGCGATCATCTCCGTGGCGAATTCCATGCCTTCGGTCTGAAGTTTCAGTTTCTGAAGTGCATCCCTTCTAACTCCCCGGATACCACAATGCCAGTCATGGATCTTCACTCCGAACTTCAGTCGACCACAGATGGACAGGAATGGTACTCCGAGACGGTGACTCCAACTCATCGCTTCTTGTTCCATCAAACCACCAAACCTATCCCCGGTGACAAAATCAGCTTCTCCGGTAGCAAGCGGTGTGTAAATCGGATCGAGGTTACTGAAATCATATGTACTGTCGCAGTCACCAAAGATGATCACATCTCCTCTCGCCTTCTCCAACCCAGTTCTCAACGCTCTGCCATACCCACGCCGGTGCTCAGTGATTACTCTTGCGCCATGTGAAACTGCAATGGTGGCGGAGTTATCGGTGCTGTCGTTGTCGACGACTAACACTTCCCCAGACAAGTGCCGGAAATGGAGATAGGATTGTGCCTGATCAATGCAGTAAGCGATATTCTCTTCTTCATTCAGACACGGCATGAGGATTGTCAGATCCATGAGTTTTCACCGCCTTTCGGTGGGTAGGGACTGGCTCGACCAGTTCGAGTATGATGAAACAGAGGGCGAGGATTGTGGCGGCCTGTGCCCGATAGGTGAAGAAATAGTGTCTCCATACATGGTGTCTGAGAACGATAAATCTCACATAGACTATCAGTCCAAGAAGCAAATACAAAAGAATCCGCTCCCAGTTCACTTTTTTCTTCAGCGATATCTGTCCCCGATATACCGGTATCAAGACAAAAATGAACAGCATCACCAGGAAAACCGCTGCTCCAGCCATCCCGTATCCAAACGGGAACAGAGGCGCAATATTACGAAGGAGCCCTTCATAAATCTGTCTTATTGCCGGAATATCATCCGTTGTTCCAAGATGAAGGAGCACATTGTCCTGTATGTACTGAATGACGTCCTGATCGAATACAATTGCCGAGATTATCCATTTAGCAGCCCAGGTTCCTATGAATCCGATTCCCCATAGGACAATGCTTTTTCCAGAAAATACCCATTTCTTCTTCTCGCCCATGTCATCTTTCATAATCCTGATCGCCAGAAGAAGTGGTACCAACAGCGTGACGGTCTCTGTGGTCAGAAAGTCAAAATAAGCTGCGCATATGCCTGTCACGAAGAACAGCATGTTAAGAGAAGTGATTCTCTTGCTCAAAGCCAGCTTTACTGCCACGATGGACACGATAAGCATCAGCAGGAACATCCATGTATATTCCAGACTTAAGGGAACAAACCAAATGCTGATCGCGATCATCGCTATACCCATACTGACCGCCTCAGCCTTTAGCCCCTTCTTTATAAGCAGGATCAAAAGCATCAGCAGCAAAACCGCTATGACAACTCCATGGTAAATCTTCATCTGTCTGATATTCCAGAACATTAGCATGGGTTTGATCAGTACCAACGATCCATGCCAGTATCGAAGGTACTGCATATTCGCCGGAACATTCTCCTTTACCGTTTTCTGGTAACTTTCGTTCATGGTATAGATATAGGATCCTGTCTCCTTCCGACCGTCATAGTACTTTGCCCACAGGACTGATTCCAGCGGATGGTCTGCTTCCAAATAATAGGCCATACTGAGCGAAATAGAATCTGCAACCTGGTCAATCTTACTGCAGTCGCCGGTTCTGATAACAATCCTGCCCTCATGACCACCGTTCAAGTTATAGAAATTTACATCCCGGAGCATGAGAAGTTCCGCGGATTCCTCTGCTTTATTCTGTATCCTTTGCCGTGGTATCACAGCCACACCAACCAGCACCGAAACCATCAACACAATGGCGAGGAGAAAGACTGTTATATATTTCAATATTGGTTTCATCGCATTTCTCATTCCTTCGGATACAACAGCTCCCGATTATAAAACTGACTGGTCTTGCTCAATTCTTCAAACATATAATCGTACCCGTACTCTTCAGCCAGGGTCGGCACGCCCGAAAACAAATTGACGCCAAGGCCGAGCCTATCGCCCTCTATCTCTGCACCAAGTGCCGCCAATGTGGAGGGAAGATTATCAATTGTGGTGAACTGACGGTTCTTCTCCCTCTCCGGCTCAACTGTACTGTTCAGAAAAACGTTATATACTTTCCGAACGGTACTACCCTTCTGAGATGAGAGCGTGTACTGTCCGTAAAAATCGCTGTCCATACTGCAATGATCCCCACAAATGATAATTGTGGTGTTCTCATAAAAAGGCTGTTCCTGACACCAGGAAATGAAATCGTCTAACTGGCGGGAAGCGCATCTCCAGACGTTGGCGTACTGGTCAGAGTATTCTTTATCACACAGGTCACAAACATATCCGTCCTGGCAATGGGTATCCACCGTCAGGAAAGTGAAGTTAAACGGATCGTCCTTCTGAGAAATCTCCGTGAGCTTATCCTTTGCCCATTGATAAAGCTTCTCGTCCTCAAAGCCCCACCAGACATGATAGTTCTCCGGAATGATGCCCTCCTTCAGAGCGACTTTATAGTCCAATATCTCGTAGTTTCCATGCTGTGTGCAGTAATCGGTACGTCCGCCAAAATCAAAATCCGACCCTGCCATGAAGTAATTTCGGTAGCCCTGCTCTTCAAGAATCTCCCCGAGGGAAATCACCCCCGGAAGAAACGTTGCATACTGATCCATGCCGTTTCTCATCCAGTAGAGTTTAAGCGGAACCCCTGCTGTCTCTGCTACCATCCCGGCTATTGTCCATCCGCAAAGCGGTGCAACTGCCGCCCCTTCAATCAGCTCAGACTGGGAAAAGCTGATGTTGCTTCTGGCGATCTCCGTCATTTCCGGAATGTAGTTTGTCGACATCAAACCGCCGTTGGCCGTATCCTGTGCGGATGTTTCTCCTGACTCAACGAAAATATAGATCAGATTACGTTTTGTCTTCGGAAAGGTGATTTCAACATCTTTCGCTGATATGAACTCCTGCTCAAGGAATGTTGATTTGTGGATTATGCTGTTCACATAGTCATAGAAACCAAACCATCGCTGTGCCCGGTAACTCGCCAGACCACCCCAGATAGCGATTATGAGGATTCCAGCAAATATGCTGAAACGGCTAATTGTTCTCAGCTTTTCCTTGACTTTCCCAGGCAGCAAAGCTTTCAGAATAGCCATTCCCACAAGGATCTCAACTGTAATCCCCACCGCAGGAAATAAAGCCTTTCTGAAGTAGCTTCCTATAAATGACTGTCCGGTGCCCTTCAGCGGCATGTTCAGATGAAACATGATCTCATCGAAACCCACACCACCAAAGTTGTCGCCTGTCCAATTCAGGCTGAACGAGAGAAGCAACAATAAAAAAAGGCAGAGGAAGAAGAGTCCGGAGAGGATGCGCTTTCTCTTCATGCCTGTAATTCACCCTTCATCATCAGTTATCTCCTACACAGAGGAAACGCTCCCCCAAGTTATCTCAGGGAAGCGTTGTCCGTTAAAGCTCATTATTCAAAGATCAATCTTGTGATTAGTTGGCATTCATGCGGCGACGAGTCACCAGAAGGATGCCAGCACCCAGTACAAGGATTGCACCGATAACATAGAAGATCGTAGTACCGATGCCACCAGTACTGGGAAGAACCGTACCAGACTGGTTGTTAACGGTAATTGTGCTGTCAGCTGCCGAGAAGAGCTCACCCTCGCCAACAGTAGCTGCACCTTCAGCAGAAATAGTAACCTCAATAGGAGTAGTCAGCAGGTTGTAACCATCAGCAGTAGTTTTCTCAATCAGGTAGTAGGTGCCAGCTGCAAGGCCGCGTACGTTGATACCTGTTGCGTCGCCAGTAACTGTCAGGGTTGTGCTCGCTCCTGTATCATCAGAATCCTTCTTCACATAGCCCGTGCTGTCTGTGATGAAGTTGATAGCAGTGGTCTCATCAGAAGAATCAGTAACCAGAATAAATGTTGCCTGCAGATCAGATGCAGTCGCGCCACCGAAGGTCTTCTTCAGCTGGAAGTCGAAGGTCTTAATCTTAGCATCATCTTCCGGAGTCTTGTACTTGGAGTATTCGACAAACTCTTTGTTGACCAGATCAGTATCAGCAGCTGCAGTGCTGAGAAGCTCTGCCTGATAAGTAATGGTTACTGTCTTTGCAGTCGGTGCTGTGCCAGCAGCGGGAGCGAGAGAGCTGATGTCAAGGTTAAAATCAAAAAGAACTTTACCAGTTGCAGCCGCATGTGCAGTATTGTCGTGAGTAGCTGCAAAAGCACTACTCTGAACAAGTGTCACATGGCTGTCAAAATCATTTGCCTCAGTAACCATAGCGTGTACCGAAGATGCCTGAAGAGCAAGAACATTATCCATGGTATCATGAACGATAACCGGCTTTGTCCAGTCAGTAGTCGCAGGCAGTTCAACTGTAATAGTATAGTCTACAAGATCGCCAACATTATAGTTTGTCTTGGCAACTGTCTTTTCTGTGCTCGGATACTGGTTCTTAGTATTGATTACCACATCAGATGTTGCAAGAATAAGGTTTGTGCCAAGAGAGGAATCAATAAGCCAATAACCGTCAGCAACTTCTGTCGATGTCGTAGCAGTTCCACTGCTGCTCGTAATGGTGGTGTCAGCCGCAATTGTACCTTTTTTTGAATACAGCCACTCAGCAAATGCTTTTGCACCAGCTTCTGTATTAGCTCCTGTATAGGTTACATTGTACTTTGTAGAGTCACCAGCAGAGGGACTAAGAGTAACCCAAGTTTGTCCGGTAGCAGCTGACCATGTACCTTCAGATACACTACCAAGCACAGCAAACCAAGGATTGCTTGTTGAAATAGTATACGAAAATCCTTCTTCTGTTCCTGCGCCGCCGCTAGTGGTTTGATAATCCGCCTGAGCTTCAGTCTTCGTCACATCAAAGATCTTGTACAGGTTATAAGTCTCAGCGCCAGCAGTTCCTTCAGAGTTATTCTGATTGATCGTAATTGTTGCTGCCATCGCCGGCACGGCCATCGCAAAAACCATCACCATGGCAATGACCAAAGCCATCATCTTCTTCATATGTTTCATACTCTCATCCTTTCTCGGGAGGCTTTTCCTTCCCTGTTTTATTGTGCGTGTAAGGGTACTTTTAAGTTATACATTTCTTGCCTTACTGTTCCCCTCACATTACAACAGTTAAAGCAATTTGCATGCTCGGCCTTTCTGCTACATATGATAAAGCAAAATGGCGGGCATTTCGGAAGGTGCTCCCTCCAGATTAAAGGTTTACGGGTTACTGTTTTGCCAATCATTTCAAGTTCTTTAATAGTTAAAGTTATTTAATGACTCGGCTGTTTGGGTTTTGTTCGGAAAACTCGTTTTAGCACTATTTCGTGTTACTATGCTCGTTTTCTCTGCTATTTATTATGCCATTATAATACATAAATCAGCGTCATGTAAAGCGTCAAAATATTTAGCTTGCAGGATTTTTTTGATTTTTATTTTGACGAACCTCCTGCTTTCAAGCATTCCACACAACATAATGTAACAACCTCATTTTGTTCACAATATCTTGTACTCCCACTTATTTTCCGACAATTTTGCTGCAGAGCATTTTCTTTGCCTTTTTTCGTAAACTATTAAAAGGATTTCATATTCTCTGCCGACTTTGATTCCGGTTTCTTCATATATAATATGTTTTCACCGGCGTCCGGCACGAGGATATGCAGCCAGGCCCTGTAGCGCAAGATTCTTTTGTTTCTTACGATAGGCTGTCACCTCCTTTTTGCCGTATCCTGAAGCTATACATCAAGCCGGCTGCCACGATCAGGGCGAGCCCGGCCAATGTGTATGGTAATGTACCGGATCCACCGGTGTGGGGAAGTTCAACTCCGTACTTATTAGCTATTCTATAATAGAAGATTGTATTTCCTGTGACAGGATCTATTTCCGTATCCGAAAGCACTTCACTTCCATCTTCGTTTGTTCGCCGGATCAGCTCATCCGGCCTTAACTGTAATACTGCTGTTTGGATCCAGTCGTAAATACCTGTTTGCGGTCTTGTTGTCTGAGTTTCTGTTCCTGGCTTCGGCGTAAATAGATCCGAAATTGTCAGTGTAACAGGGATCGGTGTTTCCAGTTTCGTGTATCCTGCAGGCTCTTTTGTCTCTACAAGATAATACTGCTCTCCTGTTCTCAGTTGCTCTACTGCTTCGACTGAAGCAGTTCCAGTACTGCTTGTATCCAGATCTGCTGCCGGATAATATCTTCCTTCGATTCCATTGATCGAAACAACCTTCGACTGATCATCTGTTGATCTGGCTGTCCGGTACAGTGTGAACTTTGCTTCTTTTAGTACTTCTTCGAAGCTCTCATCTGTTTTTGTAATCTGAAGCCCTGTCGCAAACACATTGATCACATGTGTGTTTTGACTGGTCATACCATTTCCGGTCTTGGGAACTTCGCCACCGGGCGAATCACTGTGATAATCATCCTGCGTAATATCCAGTTCACTCTCCCGCTCTGCACTGGTGTGTGGCTGGTATTCGACTTTGAGCGTGTACTCTGCATCTTTTCCCACAGCCTCAGTTGCGTGATTTCCCTTGTTATAACATCCTGACGTATTGACCAGTGAAACAACGATGTCTCCAACATAGCCATGTCCATAAGTTGAACTCTTTGTCCCATCATACCTGTATGTCAAAGACTCTCCAGCCAGTAAATCAGTGACATCCTGCTGCGACAATGCTCCCGTCAGACTGCTGAGCGTGAATGTTTTTGAATTCTTTCCGGTTCCGCCCAACATCTGAGATTTATCTGTGATCATATGGTTGGTATCACCCGATACCACTTCCCTGATGTCAATCTTCTCAAAGAGTTTTGTCAGTTCGGATACCGGATCTACTTCCGTTCCCAGATAAACCGTCCACTCTGTACTATTTTGTGTCAACGCCAGCTCTTTTACATTAACATGCGGTGTTTCCAATGAATAAGAACGCTTATCCAGAGGCATCCCGGATAAATCCACCGTTCCGGTAATGGTTTGCCCTGACGCATCTTTTCCGCTCAATGTATAAGAATCTGCAACAGCTAAGGCGTCCCCATTGTTTGTATTGATTGTATTTCCGCCGAGGAAATCTTCTTTTGCTTTTACATAAACAGAACCTGTCCATCCATCCCACGGCATACTCTGGTCTGACCATTTGACCGAAAATGTATCCCCCGTCTTTGTGATCACTCCATATGGTTTGGATGTGTCTGTCGTAAGTTTTCCATCCAGATCTATTTTATCCCCGTTTCCAAGCGGTGTTCCGTCAATCGAAACCGGATAAAATGCACTGTCTATTTTATCTTCCACATGCCCTTTGACGGTTGCTTCTGCCATAACACTACGGAGAATATCATCCAGGATGTATTTTAAATCCTCTGCGTCTTCAACCTGATAGAAATACGGGACATCATTTGCATCTCTTGACGCGATTTTGTTCAGAATATAGTTTCCGTTAACAACATCTCCCATACTGACGCCGACTGTAATCAGCGTGATGCCTCTGTTTTTCAAGTTGGTTGCCGCCGTCTCCAGATAACCGTCCAGCGTTTCAGTTGAAGTACCTGCAAGGAACGGCGCACCGTCCGTCACCAGAATTGCATATTTGGTTGCGCTGGAATTCCAGTCAAATTCCGTTCGCGCATCATTCATGGCAATATCCTGTCTGGTGCCCCCGGCAGTAATTCCCTGGGTCAATTTATTGACAATTACTTCGTAGTTGTCATCTCCCTCCGCATTTGTCACTGTTTCAAAATCCTGGCGTTCACCGACTTCCGCCCAGAACTGGTTATATGCAACACGCACGGTCTTTGTACTTAATTCCAGCGTGCTGTCTTTTAATGCAATTGTGATAAGATTCCTGATGGCATCTTTTACACCATCTTTCAGATAGTACAGGCGGTTGTTTCCTGCGCCTTCTGTTGAATATATTCTTGTCGGCGTCAGGCCATCGTAATAGGAGTCATCCGCCGTGTAAAACTGATAAAATGCGCCGTTGCCATCGACGGCATCAACGGTTATGTTTCCTGCGTTCCCGGAAGGAAGGACATTCGGCTGACGCCATCTGTTATCGTCAGCAATGCTTCCATATCCGCAAACACCGGCCCGCGTTTTCGCAAAGAATGATGCATCCTGATAAACCCATTTACCATTTGCATAACCCGCAAGATTTCCTCTTGGATCATCTTTATCCGATGTTGGATCTGATGCGTAATCATACTTGTATACTACGTAATGTGTCGCAGTTCCTGCCCTGTCGGCTATAATATAGTAAAACTTATTTTCGTCCAGCTGTCCCTGTTCCACAAGAGCATTCAGATTTTCCTGTCTGAGCACAGCCCCTGCTTCTGTCTGATGCAGGTAAGGCGCAAACAGCATGGAATTGGAAAAGTCCATGATAAAGCTTATGTCAATATCATTGGCAAATGTCTGCACGCCTGACGACGCAGTCAGATTTAATTTGTAGATTCTGTTGGCATAATCGTAAACTTCCGCTGTCTTGTCCAAATCAGAAAGCGGCGGTGTACGTGTACTGATGTCCTCCTGCCATTTTTCAAGATATTCTTTGTCAAAGTCTCGTCCGCTAAACTGTGCTTTTCCTTCGTTGTCTACCAAAGAAAGCGTCGGTACAAAGTACACGGTTGCCGGATTATTCGGATAAGAATAACGACTGTTGTTATAGGTTGCTCGGTTGCTGGTGATTTTCTGCCCCGCAAGATCAAGCGCCAGATAATATCTGTTTGCTGCGCTTCCTATTGTGATATATCCGCCATTAAGTCCAAGATTGTTATTTGTTCCCGGATCTAAAATAGTTCCATTACTCTTTGGCGCAATATACAACCCTTTTGTATTATGCAGACGCCGGTTATTATTGGTTAGTAATAGTTCCCAGATAAACCCACCTACATCACTGAAAGTATTATAGTTATCATCAAATGTAACTTTTTTGGTTCCCTGATCATATGACACAGGATAGAGCGTTCCATCCTGTCTGACAGCGTAATAATCTCCCGAATTACCTGTATTTACAACAAGAATATAGTCGCCTGCCCTTGTCGGCCATCCGCCGGCTGTAGAGACACTGACCGTTCCCGTAACTGAAAAGCTGCCCTGTTCAAACGATACAGTTGTTTCCTCAGCGTAATCCGTCTGCGTTTCGATAACTTCTGTTCCGCTGTCGGCAAAATGAACTGCAACTATCGTTTCATCTTCGCCAATATCTAAATCTTCAGCATATGATATTTCCACTGCCACAGATTCATCAGGTTCAAACTTCTGTCCATCTTTCAGAATGCTAATGTCAAAGAATCGCGCAAAAGAAATAACAGCCGGATCATCTTCCGAACCCAACGTTTCTGCTGACTGCTTATAATATGTCTCGTAATCCTCTGTCCCCGGCAGAATCTCACTAACCTTCAGTTCCGCCCCGTCCGGGATCCCGGCTTCCGGCCCGTACGTCACAGTGATAGTATATGCCTCGCCATCTTCTGCGTTCTTTCTGTCACTTTTATAAATGAGCTGCTGCGCAGCGGATGCATCATCACGATCCGTGGAGGATCTGTCGTCATGGTCTGAAGAAGATGCGTCATCGCTGTCTGCTGCAGATGCATCATCACCGTTTGCAGCAGATGTGTCACCGCCGGCTGCGGAGGTTGTGCCTTCGCCGTCTCCAGAAAATGTGCCATTGCCGGCTGCGGAGGATACGCCGTTACGTCCTGCAGCGGATGCGTCATCACCGTTTGCTGTGGATGCGCCGCTGCTGTCTGCTGCGGATGCGTCATTACGGTCTGCGGAGGATGCATCATCACTGTTTGCAACGGATTCATCTTTGCTATGCGCAGCCGGATTTGATTTGCCCTCGCTCTGATCTGGCTGACCTGTCCCGTCATCCTTGTAGCTGTTTTCGCTGTTTCCCTGCTCTGCCAGTATGCTATTACGTTTAACAGTCTCCTCTGTCTGTTCGGAGACTGCTGCGGTATCGTTTCCGGATGCAAATGCCGGGAGAACCGGCGTAAATGCCATTGTCAGCGCCAGAATTGCGGCAGCTGCCGCCGAGGCACGCTTTTTGAATTTTCTGCGTCTTCTGTGCACTGACGATTTAGTGTTTCCTTTTAAATTGGTGCTGCGATACATCTAAAAACCTGCCCATTCTAAAAATAACAATCGTTTACCGTTTTCTCTTCGCAAAGGGGAAATACTGCATTTTATCGGACACATCTCTAATACTACAAAACGAGTCAACAAATGAAGCGTCAATAATAAAGTAAACGACTGCCAAATTGCAGAGTTATGGAAACCTGTATATGAGCAGAAACTCCCCTTTTATACTTGCATTATAATAATTATACAGAAAATGTCAACCTGTCACCTCCGAAAACTGTTACGAAAACGCAGTAAAGCCGCTGCGATTCTTTCACAATTGTACAAAAAGTGGAGATAATTAATCCTTCGGTGGTATGTAAAATTTCCCCCGGAGTTCAGAAGTCTTGAGCGAATTAATAAAAGCCTTTTCGTCCGCTTCCTTCACCGCTTTAATCACGGCTTTATTTTCCCCGCCCGACACAACTGAATAGACAATTACCCGCTGCGTGTGCTCATAGGATCCTTCCGCCTCAATGATCGTCGCGCCGTGGTGGCAGACCTTGTCAATCGCCGCACACACCTCCGCCGGTCTGCTCGTAACGATAAACAGCGTCTGCTGCTGGTAATTTCTGTAAAGCAGATGGAGCACCTGCGTCGAAGCATACTGGAAAATGATCGAATACAGTGCCCGCTCCCATCCAAACAGGAGGCCTGCCGTCACCAGGATGACCACATTGATTCCCAAAATCATATTGAAAGAATCCATGCCCCGTCGCTTGGAAAAATAGATTGCCAGGAAGTCCGTCCCGCCGGAGGTTGCGTCCACCAGCAGACACATGCTGATCGCGACGCCGTTGATGATTCCGCCGAAAATACTGATCAGCAGGTAATCGTACGTCAGCGAATACGCCGGCAGCAGGTCGACAAACACGCCGTTCAGGACGATCATCAAAAGCGAGAAAAGTGTAAACTTCTTGCCGATATAGCGCCATCCGATGTAAACCGGAATTGCGTTCAGCAGAATGTTAATCGGAGAATACGGCACTTCCTTACCGAAAAACATCAGGAAAATCTGCTGGATCAGAACCGTTAGTCCCGTTGCGCCGCCCGGAAACAGATGGCCGGCACGCACAAATATCTTAATATTGACGGCCATGAGGAAGGCCGCCAGCACGACAACGATCAGACGTTTGGTATCTTTTTTTCGATCAAATTGCATGATTGTATTCTCCAAAACGCAAGAAAAAGCTTCAGCGCCTGCCTCCAAATCATGGCAGCTGCGCTGAGGCTATTTTCTGTTTTTATAAATATATGTGTTTTGATCAGGCTTTATCCGGCTCGATCAGGCTCGGTCATGCCCGGTCATGCCCGGTCAGACTAACCGAAACGACTTATCTGACGTAGCTTGCGTTGACCCATCCCTCTTTATTGATATTGCTTGCATAAGCCCATACATATGCGCCGCTTACGACATCCGGTCTGATCTGGATCAGGTCGCCGTTGTGAAGCATGCCGATCTCGTTCTTCTCATCATATGCCGGTGCAGTTCTGATTGCCAGATAATTCTTTGTTCCGCTGACGGTTACCCATTTCCATGTCGGCTGTAATGATCCGTCGTTTCCACCTGCAACCTGCTCAAGTTCCTGATTTTCCATTTTCTTAAATTCTGTCAGGATATTTTCCTACTCTGAACTGTTTGAATTATTTTTATTATCCTACAAATTTTTAAAATTTTCAATATTTCTATTTAGCGTCCGATCAGGTGGCCTGCAACCCAGCCGTAATCATAAGCGCCTGCCAGATTGATTTCATACCAGTTAATTCCATCCTTGAAAACAACTCTGCCGGTCGGAAAAACCTCTGTTCCATTCGGAATGGTGAAGAACACTTCGCCCTGAAGTCCCGGCTCCTTTCTGCAATTTACATATGAATATCCCTGATGCGGGTTATTTACCACGTTCATTTCTCCGCCTGTTACCTGCTCGAGTTCCTTTTCATTGATCTTGTTCATCTCTGTCATGATTTTCTCCTCCTTGTTAGATTTGGTTTTAATTTCTGTTTGATTTGGTTTTAACTAAGAAATCACAAGTGTATGCTTCTAATTTATGCGGGTTTTCTGTTGTTTTGTCTGTTGGCTGCACCATGAGGCACATGGGATCTTAGCTCCCCAACCAGGGACTGA
>CAZRNI010000036.1:0-1137 GCA_964601425.1 uncultured Eubacterium sp.
TCATAAGCAGCCGGTAGCGGCAGGCTCTGTGGAGAATGACATTGGCGAGATATTCCGCATCTGCATTCCCAGAGAAAATGATATCCAGATACCATCTTGCTTCTGCCAGATCACGATAATACAGACGGACACACTCCTCTGTACTGCGGCTGACCTTCCTCTGGTAACTGATCTGCGAGATCCACTCGTACCGGATCATTCCTGCCAGTGTGAGCCTGCGTTCTGACAGCGGAACAGCACCGCGGTCTGTCCGCAGAACTGCTGCTCTGGTTTCGTCATCATACTCACTTTTGGCATAGTCCGGAATCCGGATCATGACACGGCTGTCCGTGATGAAAAACTCCACCGGAACACCCGCATAATGCAGCATCTCGATCTCATCACCGTCCTCATCAATCCGATAGAGATAAGCAGCATGTGCCATATGACGGCGGATCCGCCTGCCATCCCAGGGTTCAAAGCAGACATCACCGTCCGGATCGAGATTTACGAACCGGTAGGGATCTTCCCGATATCCATTTTCAACCAGATAGACTGCCTGATAACCCACTGTCTGTCCCTTTCACAAGAATTTGCTGTACCATCTTCTGCCCTGACGGAACAACTGCTTCGCGCTGTTCCATCTTCTGTCCCGACGAAGGTTTATGCGCCAAAATATATGTCATACCACACAAGGAATGTGTAGATTGTCCATACCTTGCGCCAGAGATCTGAATTACCGCCGAGGTACTCTTCCAGAATCGCATTGATCTCTTCCGGTTTGAAGAATTTCGCCGCCGTGTCACTCTTAAATCTCGCGAGAACATCCTTGTTGTAGCGGCTGTCAGCCATCCAGATCCGGATCGGCACAATGAAGCCGAGTTTTTTGCGGAATGCGATTTCATCCGGCAGCACCTTTGCTGCGGCTGTGCGGAAAGCCACTTTGTTCTGTTCTTCGTTAACCTTGAAACGCGACGGCATGCGTGACGCGATATCAAACACACGCCGGTCTGTCAGCGGCATGCGGATCTCCAGACCGACAGCAGTGCTCATCTTGTCGACATTCAGATAAATATCACCTTCCAGCCAGATTTGAATATCTACATCTGACATTTTTGTGAGCGGGTCGAGCCCTTCTGTTTCATCATAGATATATTT
>CAZRNI010000036.1:1176-13651 GCA_964601425.1 uncultured Eubacterium sp.
CGCTGCTTCTCATCTTCCTTCATGATGTTCGTGTTGCCGACATAGAAAGTTTTGAGATTGTCGCCGTAACGCTCCGCATTGCGGTACATATTATAGCCGCCGAAGAATTCATCTGCACCTTCGCCCGAATAGCAGATTTTGGTTTCCTTCGCTGTTTCACGGCATGCAATGGCAAATGCAATTGCAGATGCGTCCGCAAGCGGCTGCTCCATATTTTCCATGACAAACGGAACAATTTCAAAATAATCTTCCGGGGTAACAAGGCAGCGTGTATTCTGTCTTCCCAGAATCCGGGCCGTCTCGGCTGCCAGCGGCGATTCATCGAACCGCGGCTCTTCGTAACCACAGGAACCTGTCATCTTTACATCCGACATTGCCAGTACATAAGAAGAATCAACGCCGCCCGAGAGGAAGGACCACGCATCCTCCTCCGGTTCTTTCACCTCTGGCATAATCTCCTGAATGGTTGTATGGATTTCATCCGCCCAGTCTTCCAGCGATTTGCTCTCGTCCGGATGGAATTCCGGTGTCCAGTATCGGCGGATTTCATTTTTTCCGTTTTTTCGGATCAGCATACGACCCGGCATCAGCTTCTTCAGTCCCTTGAAGAACGTCTCCTCCCCGGCAACATATGTCAGAGAAAGATACAGCTGCAGCATCGGCTCATTCAGTTCCTTTACAAATCCAGGCTGTTCCAGAATCGGCCGGATCATCGTGCCGTACAGCAATTCTCCGTCTGCTGTTTCATAATAATAGAACGGTTTTGTGCCAAACGGATCGCGCACGCAGAAAAGCTTTTCCTCGTCAGCATCCCACAGTGCAAAAGCAAACATACCGTGCAGATGCAGCGGCAGTTCCTCGCCCCATGCTTCGTAACCATTCAGCAGAATCGCCTCTTCCCGTACTTCGCGCGAAAGTGTTTTGTCAATTCCCAGTTCCTCCGCCAGCGCCTTCCAGTTGCGGATATGGCCGCGGTATTCTCTGATTTCTGTCATGTGATACTCCTTATCTCCTCTGCTTCCTGCAAATCGGGGGATGCCAGACTGATTTGATTTTGTTTTCGCTGCTGTATCAGGATGCCTTTTCTAAAGCAGCGAATCCAATCTGAGCTGCGTGGGAGTCGCGCGCGCACCGCGTCCGCAAGCTCCCCGCGCACCGCGCACGGAAGTGAAAATGGCATCCTGCATAACAGGCACGAACGTGGCAAACCTCGATTTAATGTTCCGCAAACAGCGGCGTGCTGAAATACCGCTCACCGGTATCCGGAAGAACTGTCACGACGGTCTTGCCGCGGCCCAGTTCCTTTGCCATCTTCAGTGCCGCGCAGACATTGGTCCCGCTGGAAATCCCGCAGAGAATGCCTTCCTCCAGCGCCAGCCGCTGTGTCATGGTGATTGCTTCTTCATCTGTAACTACGTAAATACCGCTGTAAATATTCTGGTCCAGAATATCCGGGATCAGTCCGTCGCCAATGCCCATCTGCATGTGCGTTCCGATACTGCCGCCGGAAAGGATTGCAGCGTGCTCCGGCTCTACCGCACAGATGCGGATCTGCGGATTTTTCTCCTTGAGGACGGTTCCGATTCCTGTGATGGTTCCGCCGGTACCGATCCCCGAGCAGAATCCGTCGATCGGGCGGTTTACCTGATCAAGAATCTCAAGTCCTGTGTGGCGGAGATGTGCCAGAACATTGTCGCTGTTAGAAAACTGGTCCGGCACAAATACATTCGGATCCTCTGCTTTCATCTCCTTTGCAATCTCGATACAGCGGTCAATACACTCTCCTATGTTGTTATCGTCATGCACCAGCTTAACTTCTGCGCCGTACTGCTTCATCAAAAGAGACCGCTCCCTGCTGACCGAATCCGGCATAATAATGATCACACGGTATCCCTTAACGGCACCAACGAGCGAAAGACCGATTCCCTGGTTGCCGCTTGTCGGCTCAACAATTACCATCCCCTGCTTCAGATCACCGCGCGCCTCCGCTTCCTCGATCATCTGCAGCGCCGTGCGGGTCTTAATCGAACCGCCGATATTCATGCCCTCATATTTCACAAAAACATCCGCATCATCCGGTCCCACAAGCTTATTCAGACGGATCATCGGTGTATTGCCAACTGCTTCCAGAATGTTTTCAAAAACCATCAGACTATTCTCCTGCTTCCTAGTTTAATCGTACCCTCTATCATAACCTATCCTATTCCCTGCGTCAAAGACTTCATGCGCCTCCTGTGAAATCCACTTTGGCGGCTGAGCGACAGATATTTGTTTCACGCGAATTCCTTCGCGCAGGCCGGAATGCAATATTGTCTCAATACGAATTCTACCTGAGCAGTGAGACAATATTGCATCCCGGCCTGCTCACAAAACTCACCTGCGCCCACAACACTTCTTATACTTCTTCCCGCTGCCGCAGGGGCATGGATCATTCGGCATGATCTTTCGCCCGGCATTCCGGTATGTACTTCCTTCTTTTGACACAAACACCGGCTGCTTCTCCATCTGGATTGCCCGGTTATATACCGTTTCCAGTTCCTGCGCAGCTTCTTCCCGGTTTTTGTTTTTCACATATGGCATCAGGAGATCCAGAACTTCTGCTTCCAGTGCCGCCGGCGACTTCTCCTGGAATCCTTCCAGAAACGGTGTGATTTTCAGATACGTATGCGGATAGGCTTCTTTTATATAATCAAACACCTGCCAGTGATCCGGATAATAGCGGCACATGTACCACTGATAGGTCAGTGACGTGACTTCCACTTCCGGATTTGCGGAAGCTGCCTCACCTTCCCGTGACGGTCCTGCATAAAAGCTGAGGAATGACTCAACGATCGAATCGATTTTCGTGTCCTCATGGTAAGTCCAGGACTCCAGTGCAAGATGTGCGGACGGAAGTACTGTGTCATTCAGGCCGTCCAGCAGCTTCTGCTCTTCAACAAATGCAACGAATGCCTGAAAATGCGGACGCAGCCATTTCAGATGCAGACGCTCGCTCATCATGACAATCGTTCCGGTCAGGTAGACAGCCTCCTGCTCATTCATCTCTACTTCGGACAGGAATTTCCGGTATGCAGCAAGATCCTGGTCAAATGTCCGGTCGCCGAGGTCGATTTCCAGCATCAGCAGGTTCTGGAATGTTCCCTCCAGCATCGCAGAGGAGAGAATTTCCCCGTCCCGCCGGAACTGGTCCGCCTCACGCCGGAAGATCTCCAGTGCCTCCTGCTTTCTGCCGAGCTGCTGCAGTGCATCTGCGAGTGTATTGTTATAAAACGGCGGATAATAGTCCTGATAAGAGGCCTTTTTCATCACCGTGACGGCATCCTGATACTGCCCCATCGCGTGATAAATCTGCCCCAGAAGCAGGTACAGATCATCTTCCTTCTTCTCAGACAGCAGCCGGTTCACCAGATTCTCAGCATCCTTCCAGCGTTTCTGCGTCACATACACCTGCGCCAGAATCATTTCCAGTGCGCGGCGGCCGGCGGAATCTTTTTCGGTTCCCGCTGCTGCCGTGGCCGGCACCGTTCCTGCTTTGCTTCCATCAGATTCTGTTCCTGCCGCAGTGTCAGTTGTCCCAGATCTGCCGGCTTCCGCTGCATCGTCTGATCCCGGCGCATCAGCCCGCATATCTTCGAGCGCAGCATTTACGATCTGCTCTGCCCGGTCGCTGCTGCCTTTCTGCAGGGCTTCCTGCACTTCCTCAATCACTGCACGCACACCCGGCTGCAGCTTCGCCATCTCCTCGCGGTTGCGCGCCTCAATCTTCGCAACCAGTACATTGGGTTCGTTCGCCATATCTGTTTCGTCAGTTCCTTTCCTTTTCCTTACTGCCGCGATGATTACGAAACGTATCAATAACACTTACAAAGATGTACATTTCGCATTCATCCGTTATTCCTGCGGATGTGCCGCAAGCCACGCGATGATGTCCGCACTCTCATACAGCGGCTTCCCGTCGATAAACAGGCACGGCGCCTGATCGATGCCGCCCTCTGTCAGCAAACGCTTATAATCTTCCGGATTTTTCTGAATGTCGTGATACTCCACATCCGTTCTGCCGGACTTCTGGATTTCTCCCATGACACGCTGACAATACGGACAGCCGTCAAATTTAAACAATTCGAGTTTCATGGTACCACTCCTTTCATTTCCCACATTCGTGCATCCGTTTCCGGGATCCGCATGCCGCACTCCACATGCCACGCTCCGCACTCTTTTCTGCTCCCGGCAAACAACACGGTTATTCCTGCGTCATCTGGTAGTACCGCGCGTACAGTCCGCCCTTTTCCAGCAGCGACTTATGCGTGCCGCGCTCCCGGATACCGGTCTCATCGATCACCAGAATCTCCTCTGCATTCTTGATCGTGGACAGCCGGTGTGCAATGGTAATCGTCGTGCGGTTCACCGCCAGATCATCCAGACTTTTCTGGATGTACATCTCACTCTCATTGTCCAGCGCAGAGGTTGCCTCGTCCAGAATCAGGACCGGCGGATTCTTCAGGAAAATCCGCGCGATGGAAATGCGCTGTTTCTGGCCGCCGGAAAGTCTCGCACCGCGCTCCCCGACGACGGTGTCATACCCGTCCGGAAGGCTCATGACAAATTCATGGATATTCGCTTTCCGGGCTGCGTCCATGATTTCCTCATCCGTCGCGTCTGGTTTGCCGTATGCAATATTCTCCCGCACGCTGCCGGAGAACAGATATACATCCTGCTGTACGATGCCGATTGCGCCGCGCAGGCTCTCCAGCGTCATTTCCCTGATATCCTGGCCGCCGATGGTAATCCTGCCGCCTGTAATATCATAGAATCGCGGGATCAGCGAGCAGATCGTTGTCTTGCCGCCGCCGGACGGTCCGACCAGCGCGACTGATTTGCCTGCCGGCACCGTGAAAGAAAGATCCTCGAGGACTGTTTCATTTTTCTCATAACTGAAATCGACATGTTCAAATACAATATCACCCTGCGGATTGGTGATCGGTATCGCATCCCACGCGTCCCGGATATCCGGCACCGTCTCTACAACTTCACGGAACCTGCGAAAACCGGAAAAGCCCTTCTGCAGCATTTCCGTCAGCTCCACCAGAATCTTGATCGGGCTCACGAAAATCCCGATATACAACGCGTACATCGCGAGATCCCCCGGCTGCATGGAACCCTTCGCCACGAACCAGCCGCCGGCCGCCAGCGTCACCAGATAAATCATGCCGATCAGGAATGTATTACTGCTCTGGAACATCGCCATCGCACTGTAGTTATTGCGCTTTGAGCGGAGAAATGCCTCATTTCCATGGGCAAATTTTTCCCGCTCGACATCCTCATTGGTAAACGCCTGCACGATGCGGATACCGGACAGCGAGTCCTGCAGTGATGCATTGATGTCGCCGATCTTCCGGCGGTTGTCCATAAAGGTCTCCTGCATCCTCCGGTTCTGTTTTGCGGAAACGAAGAACATCACGACAACTACTACAAACAGCAGCAGCGCCAGCTTTTTATGAATCAGGAACAGGAAAACAAATGCGCCGACAATTTTGACAATCGAGATAAAGAAATTTTCCGGTCCGTGATGCGCCATTTCTGAAATATCAAACAAATCAGAAATCAGACGGCTCATCAGCTGTCCCGTATTGCTCCGGTCATAATAGGAAAATGAAAGTGCCTCATAGCGCTCGAAGAGTTCCCGCCGCATGTCGCGCTCCATCTGCGCGCCCATCATATGCCCGCGGTACGTCACATAGTATGTGCAGAGCGCCTGCACCACATATGCGACAAACAGTCCCGCTGCAATCCCCGGCAGCACCTGCAGAATCTCGGCGGCTTCCTGCCGGAACAGCGTATTCGTAAGCACCCGCAGCAGCTGCGGGTATGCAAGATCAATCAGGCTGATCATCGCCGCACAGAACAGATCAAAGAAAAAGATTCTGCGGTAGGGTTTATAGTAGGGAAGAAATTTCTGTAGTGTGTGCATGTTCGTACTCTTTTCTAATACAAATCGGGGTTTACCGGTTTGTCAGCCTGGCATCCACAATCGCTCCGCGATGCAGCACCAGTCCCTGCTCCGCGAGACGCTTATCAATATCCGCCAGCAGTTCCTCAGCGATACCCTTTTCTTCAATCAGATGCCGGAACCGCAATAGCGTGCTGGAGCCCGGCGCCTGCTCTTTCAGAAAGTCGATGTGCATGAAGCTGCGCATGGCATAGCTGTCGTAGACGACATCCTCAATCCGTGCAGCTGAGAGTCCGTACCAGATCTGCATCAGGTACATCCGCAGCATTGTCTCGATATTCTTCGGCGGCCGGCCGCGCCGTCCCGCCGGGTAGTATGGCCGGATCCGGTCCACCCATTGATCCCATGGAATAATATCGTCCATCAGAGACAGAAAATGCTCCCGCCTGGTCGTGTGGCGGCGGTTCCCGTATTCAATATCACTTAATGTCTGCTGGTTCATTACACGATCCTTCCTGTTTTTCGATGATCCCAAACCGGAAACAGAGAACAGTATTTTTTATTTATTATACACGAAAAGCCGTCCGCTTGTGAAGGCGGACGGCCGTGTTTCGTCTTGTATTTCTCTTTGTATTCTACAAAAACCCGTACAATCATCTGACGGATTATTTATCCCATTTCTTTGCAGGCTTTGATAACCATTTTTACATTTTCCATCGGTGCGGTTGCGGCGAGGTCACAACCGGTTGCCAGGATCAGGCCGCGGCCTGCCGCCTGCTGAATCCGCTCACACGCCTCATTGTAAGTCTCTTCCGGCGTACCGGACGCAATGACGCCCGCCGGATTCATATTACCCATCATGACAAGCTTGCCGTCTGCCATCGTCAGTGCCTCGTCCAGATCAACCAGGTAATCGCCGGAGAATGCCATGGTTCCTGCCTTGATCAGGCCCGGGACTCTGCTCACAGATTCACCGCATACATGTGTGAAGAAATATTTATACTCGGTAAGTTCTTCTCTGAGTTTTGTCAGCGCCGGAACCGTAAACTCTTCAAACATATCCGGGCTGATCATGCTGCCGCTTCCAACCGGTTCTGCCGGAAGGGCGATGTCACAGCCGTTCTCATGCAGCAGATGGAACATTTCCGCGCTGACTGCCGTCGTGAAATCCATCAGCTGCCAGCAGAGATCCGGATCATCCAGCAGCATGACGACGAAATCCTCTGTTCCGACCATAACAGCCGCCATCGTAAACGGACCTGCAATATCACCGATCAGATATTTCTGATCGCCGACCAGCTTTTTGACATTGCGACACTGATTGAGCATCTTCTGAACAAAGTCATTTGCCAGCAGTTTCTCACGGATCGTGGACTTATCAAGCAGCGGGATCTCCTCTTCCGGATCTTCAAATGCGGCGCCGGTGTCGACCGGGCTGCCGATTCTCGTGAGGTTGATCGGGCATCCGAAAGCATTCAGACACGCAGTAAATACACCGCTGACTGCGCTGACAATATCTGTCTCGATCTCATTCGTGTACTCCACAATCTTTGATGCACCGCCGTCCTCCGTGCTGTAGAGATCCTGATAGGACATGTTTTCATTCATTGCAATCCACGCGCCGCCGTCCACGAGCGCAAACGGGGTTCTGTCCGGTTTCTGATGATTTAAAACTGCGTCGATTCTTTCTTTGGATGTCATTGCCATGATATAGCCTCCCTGAATTTTTCTCCTTGTTTTCTTAATATGACAGTTACATAATTTTTCTAATTCTGTGTCTCCGATCGGATATTCCCCGTGCCTCTGGATGCACCGGGAAATCTTTTTCATACCGAACGTGTATGATTTTCTATATCATACACGTTCGGTATGAATATAAAAATGCATTTTCTTGCTGTTCGCATTATTTTTATTGCAGTTTAATTATTTGAGTAGACTTTGTCTACTTATTTTGCAAACAAAATGCCCCATTGACTCTAATGAAGCATTCTGTAACCGCAGTTTTTCTGAAAACCTGTGCTGATTACTTCAAAATCTCCGGATCTGTCTCATACTGCAGTGTTCCCGCCAGATACGCATCTACTGCCGCGTCGGCATCACCCTGCACACAGCCGAGGATCTCGATCCCCGCATTCCGGACATTCTCCTGACAGTGCATGCAGATATTTCCACATATCACTTTATCCGCGCCGGTATCTTTGAGAATCGCAGACTTCTCATCCAGATCATCTGTCGGTACTTCCCGGATACTCTGCGCCTTTACAATGCCATTCTCCACATCATACAGCTTAAATGTCTTTACCTTTCCATAACGTGCATTGATCATTCCATTGTCATATGTGACTGCAATCCTCATCTGCTTCTCCTCCGTTACCTGTTTCTTCTCCTCAGCAAGCTTAATCAGAATTCAACAATTCCATAATCTGCATCGGAATGTCGAATTCCGTTATTAACATGCCTTTATATCAGCATCTCCACCTCTTCCGGATACCATTTGATCGCTTCCTTCACCGCCTTCCGCACCGGCATGCCGGCACCGGAAAGAATGACAAGCGTGCCGATCCGGTCTTCCGGCACTTCTGCGCCATACGGCTCAATAGACATCAGGGTGCCGACACAGCTGACCAGACACATCCCCTTATCTTCTGTCTCTACAAATCCCTTGACCCGGAACGTCGTCTCAATGAAAAGCTTCAGGAAATGCTCCAGTGTCTCTTCTTTGATGCCGCTCTTCACTTTGACCGCCAGCTTGCGGGTTGTCAGGTCGGCTGTCAGCGGCATTGTGGCATCGGTGTTTGCCTTAGCCTGATCGAGCGCTGTGAGCAGATCTGCATCGGTCTCGCCAAAGCTTGTCTCGTAAAACATCAGATCCGGCCGCTGGTCACGCACCAGCTGTCTGGTCTTTTCCAGATCTTCCGGCTTTGCCTTGTCAATCTTATTGATCAGCGCCAGATCCGCTGCCGCTACCTGCTTCACACAGGTGCGTGATTTCGCGTAAACCTTCGGGAAGCGGATCGCATCGATCATACAGATAGAGCCTTTGTACCGGATATGCGGGAACCGCTCAGACTCATAGAGCAGGTTATGCACGCCGGTCGGGTCGGAGAGACCCGAAGCCTCGACGATCACGACATCCGTGTCTTCCTCAACAAATGTGCGCAGCGCTTTTTCAAACTGGTCAATCCGGCAGGAGCAGAAAACAGATCCGCCTGTGATCTCTTCCAGCTCTACACCGAGGTTGCCGAGCAGTACGCCGTCTACATCCTCTGCACCGAATTCATTGATGATCAGCTGTATTTTCTTTCCCTCAAATAACTTCAGGAAGCGCTTCAGGAATGTACTCTTTCCTGCGCCCAGAAATCCTGTGATCAGGTATAAATCTGTCATGTGTCTGTCCTTCTTTTCACTGTTTCCAGGTCCGGCTGTCTTATCTGCTTCAATACCGGCCGCTGTGATATCTGCTGCCACATGCCCGGCTGCCGCGGAAGTCTCTGTCTCAATCTCCTCGACCAGCCGGCTCAGTGAAAATGCATATTCCCGCAAAGTTGCACCCCAGTTTTCCAGGCATGCCCGTCCTTTTTCCGCAATCGCATAGCATTTTCTGGACTTTTCATCAACAGGATCCATTTCAAATCCTGTCTTCAGATAACCGGATGTCTCCATCCGTTTCAGATAACGGTAGACACCTGTTTTATCCGGACGGACGCCGTCAAACATCGGACTGTCACCCAGCTCCTCAATAATCTGATAGCCGAATTTCTTACCGTCTCTGACGCAGAGCAGAATTCCGGGCTGAAGCATTTTATCCAGATTTCTGCCGCGGCAGGAGCAATCCATTTCCAGGTACATAATTACTCTCCTCCCGTCACATGCAGGAAAGCAGTTCCATCCATGCAGGATTTTTATATTGTCCCTGCTCTATCATGAAGGAAAACTGTCTCATATCTTTTCCATCATGAAGAAAATTGTTTCACCTCTGCCCAATATTGTATAGCACATCCGGACTTCTGTCTAATAATACCAGTCCCTGCCGCAAAACTCCGCAATAAAACACAAGCATCCGCAATAAAACGCAGCCTGCCGCAGCTCGCGCGCGATCAGAGATCGCGATTGAATAACCGCAATGCCCCGCAGTGATCAGACAGCAGAGGTGCAAAGCAGAACGGACCCGGAAAAGTTATACGACGTGATCGTAATGGTAGGTCGGATTCGGCCGGCCCGGAATCAGCGTGCAGATATCTGTCCCGGTAAATGTGTAGCTGGAGAATACTTTATCAATTGCCGCAAGTATCAGATCCTGCAGTGCTTTCGGTCCGATTTCCGCACGGGCGTTTACAACAAGTGTATCGGCATCCGCCTCTTCTTCTCCGTCGGAAAATGCCGGCACTGCTTCTTCGCGGATGGTCTTGTGATCCGCCATGCCTGTCAGGTTGCCCAGATACTGCTTTTCACCCGAACGCAGAAGGAATTTCACATGGCCGACCGCCGCATTTTTCTCATTGAGATTCTGCTCCAGTGCATCGAGGAATGCAGCTGCGTCCGCAGCAAAATCCTGCCCTGCCGGTTCAAACGTGTACGTCGCATTCAGCCAGCCGTAAGCAGCTTCTCCGTCTGCATAGAGATCATAATCTACAGTCGCCAGATTTTTTCCGACTTCCTGCGGACGGAGCACTTCATCCAGCCACTCCTGCACGCCAATGTTCTCTTTGACACTTGCTGTCATGACCTTTGCCTGCGGCCAGCGCTCTTTTGCGCGTGCAGCAAGATTTTCAGCATCAGCTGCATCCAGAACATCAATTTTGTTGATCAGGATAATATCCGCCTCATCAAACTGTTTTGTTGCAATATAGGAAGCTGTATTTTCCTTCTCATCCAGGATGCCGCGCAGGCGTTCCGGATCGGCAAGTACTGTCATCGGTGCCGGATCGACCAGTTCTTTATGTTTATCCTTGAGTGGCTGCATGATCGTCGCAGAAAGATCCGTGCAGCTTCCGACCGGTTCCGCAATCGTAATTCCGCCGTCGATTGCGAAAGCAACTGACTCAATTGCCTGTACCAGTCCCGGGAAATTACAGCAGAAGCAGCTTCCGCTCACTTCGCTGACCGGCATTTCATTGCCGGAAAGAACTGTTGTATCCACCAGATTGGTTGCCTGGTCATTCGTGATCAGACCGACTCGATTGCCTTTCTTCTGCAGAAGCTCCGCTGCGCGGTACAGCATGCTCGTTTTGCCTGCTCCGAGAAATCCGCCGACAAGGATCAGTTTCGTCTGTTTCATGTTTCTACTCCTTTTGATTCAACTACATTAACAAAATATCTTTTTCAAACCATGCACTCCGGATTAAACCGGCCTGTTCAACTCAGTGGTGGGTTACAATGTCTCCGCTTCGCTCCGGAAGATTCTGCCTGCTCACCTGTCCGGTCACGCATTTTCCGTACCGGCGCATTTCATTCCCGGCTCAACAACCTTTGTAAATGCCAGTGCCGCCAGAAGTCCGCCGATTACCGGTGCCAGAATATAGACCCAGAATGCGCCGCCGGCGGCATCCGGGAATGACCATGCGCCCCAGCCGAACATCAGCGCAACAAGGCGCGGCATGAAGTCTCTTGCCGGGTTCAGGCCTGCCTGGGTCAGCGGCGCGATGATGCACTGGATAATTGTAACGGTAAAACCAATGTAGACAGGACCGAGATTGCTGTCAGGTCTTCCGACATTGCATCCTTCTGTCAGACTGAATATTACGAAGACCAGAATAAATGTTCCGACAAGCTCAGCTGCACAGGCAAGTCCCATGCTGACAACCGCTGTGCTGCCCGGCTGCGCATAATATTCACCGAACATCTTTGCGGTTGCGACCGACTCAAATGTACCCCTTACAATTCCGGCCGACTGCTCAAATGCCGCAATTGACGGTGAAAACAATGCATACACCAGCAGCGCACCGAGAAACGCGCCGAGCGCCTGCCCGCACAGATATGCGGGAAGTTTATTTGCCTTCATCCTGCCGGAGCAGACCATTGCCACAGAAACTGCCGGATTAAAATGAGCATTGCAGATATGTCTGGTCATATAAATCGAAAGTGTGATTGTGATTCCCCAGCAGACAGCGATCTGAAACTGCCCGACAAGTGTTCCGAACAGCACAGTAGCAGCTACCGTGCTGCACCCGAAAAACACCAGCATGAATGTTCCGATCAGTTCCCCGAGAAATGCATTCTTATTGTCTCCCATTACTTTACTGCCTCCATGCGGTAGAGTTACTCTACCGTCATTTCAAAAAATAAAAACCATTCAGGTGCCATCTATTACTTTAGTGTCTTTCAAAATCAATCAATTCAATCATCGGTAGACTTTGTCTACCCACGTCTCTGAAACCCGGCCGGTCCATCTGAACCGGACCGGCCGGACAATACTTTATATAAATTCAGGTGTAGCAGGCGCAGTCCCAAAGCATCTGCCGAACGGCACTTATGCCGTCTTGTCGAGTGCTTCCTGAAGTGCTGCCTGCCGCTCGTCCTTGGACGGTG
>CAZRNI010000037.1:0-13572 GCA_964601425.1 uncultured Eubacterium sp.
TGTGGGCGGCATAGGCGTTATGAATATAATGCTGGTCTCCGTAACGGAGAGAACATGAACATGTAAGAGGCTGCCCATATGCGGGCAGCCTCTTCTGTTGTTTTTGTGTTATGATAGGGTAAGTGTGAAAACAGCAGTGCAGTTGTGAGCAAACCAGACGGAAGGGTAAAAACAATGAATCGAACAATGCCGGAAGAATTTGCAGTAAAAGAGAGCGGCATCCGGATCCTGGAGGGCGTGCATGTCCATGTGCCGACGCCTTTTGCTAAAAACAATCTGTTTTATGTCCGAATGGTGTCGCACTATCGGTGTGATACGACGTATCAGGTGACGCGCAGCGGTCTGGATTCATTTTTGATGTTTTATATCCGGTCCGGGAAGCTTGCTTTTGCTTATGACGGGGAAATATTTGATGCAGGCCCCGGCGATGTGGTTTTGCTCGACTGCAAGAAGAAACATCATTACAGGGCAGTCAGTGAAACCGAATTTTACTGGTTTCATTTTCACGGGATGGCCTCGCAGGCATACTATGACCGCCTTCAGGCAGGAAACGGGATTCATTTTACCGGGTGCGCACATATGGAGGATCAGTTTGTGCGGCTTCATGATCTGATGAAAAACAGACCGGACGATGAAGGACAGATTTCTGTACTGGTTCACAGGATGCTTTCGATGCTGGATGTCCCGGAAACGGAGGACGTACTTTCGTAGCCGGTCAGGGCGGCGGCAGCTTATATGAAAAAAAACTACGGGGAAAAAATCGACATGGATCAACTGTCGGAGACAGCCTCGGTGAGTAAATCGCAATTGACGCGTCTGTTTAACCGGGAACTCGGAATGACGCCATATTACTATCTGACGCGTATACGGATGAATGAGTCTATGCGCCTGCTGCTCACAACGACAAAGAGTGTCGAGGAGATCGCAGGTGACTGTGCATTTTATTCGGCGGCGAATTTTATCAGGTGTTTTCGTCAGTATACAGACCTGACGCCGGGAAAATTCAGACAGCTGGTAAATGGAATGGATGCAATCGGAACATAATGCGTGTATTTGCATATTTTTGGGTGATATTTGCCAGTGCCGGATAAGGTTTTATGCGTTATGATGGATGCATCAATAAAGAAGAAATATCTTAAAACAAAACAGAAATCCCAAAGGAGGCAGACAGATGACATCCAAAGAACGTGTAATGACAGCATTTGCGCATAAGGAACCCGATAAAGTGCCTGTTGATTTCGGCGGTATGTGTACATCCATGGTAAACTGCCAGGTTGTTGCGCAGCTGCGCGATTATTACGGACTGGAAAAGAGACTGCCAAAGGTCAATGATATGTGCACAATGACAGCCTATGTGGAACCGGATCTCGGCGAAGCCATGGGCGTTGATGTGCAGCAGCTTTATAATTTTGGCGATACCTACGGACATAAAAATGTCGAATGGAAGGAGTGGGAGTACAGAGGCACACCGATCCTGATTCCTTCCAATGCCGTGATCAAAGATGACGGAGAAGGTGGTACATATGTTTACCCGCAGGGGGATGACAGTGTGGCGCCGAGCGGACATTTCCCGGCAGATGGCTATTATTTTGATAATCTGGAGCGGCCGGATGAAGATTTTGATGAGGATGATCCGGATCCGAGCGGAAACACAGAAGATTATATGCCGGTTTCGGATGAGCAGATCGCATATCATCACAAAGTCATGGAAGAGGTCAAACCGCTGAACCGTGCGATCCAGGTGGGACCGTGCTACTCCTGCCTCGGAGATGCAAATAATATCCCGGGACCGAATATCAAGCATCCGCGCGGAATCCGAAGCATCGCCGACTGGTATATGGCACCGCTGCTTTATCCGGAAATGGTAGAAGAGGTATATGAGCGCGGAACAGACATCGCGATCCAGAACTTCCAGAGGTACTGGGATGAATTCGGTTCTGATATCGATATTGTTTATATCTGCGGGACGGATTTCGGCTCTCAGAACAGCCTGATGATGTCGCCTGATACATTTGAAGAATTATATCTGCCTTATTATAAGAAGATGAATGACTGGATCCACACACATACGACGTGGAAGACACTGAAGCACTCCTGCGGCGCAATCTTTGATCTGCTTCCGCTTCTGATTGAAAGTGGTTTTGACGCGATCAATCCGGTTCAGTGCTCTGCAACCGGTATGGATCCGCAAAAGCTTAAAGATACGTATGGAAAAGATATTCTGTTCTGGGGCGGCGGAATCGATACCCAGCAGGTACTTCCGTTCGGAACACCGGAGCAGGTGCGTGAGCAGGTGCTGGAGCGTCTTGAGATCTTCTCAAAGGATGGCGGCTATATCTTCAACACCATTCATAACATTCAGGCAAACACTCCGATCGAAAATATCGCTGCAATGGTAGAGGCAGTGAAGGAATTCAACGGGGACAAATAAAAAACGACGGGACCTAAATTATAAAAAGACGTGCAGGCTGCACATTCCATGGAATGGCAAACCTGCACGTCTTTTTATTGTTCGATTGCTGCAGTTTCGATGACGAATTTGGTTGTGGCGGACATACCGTCGGCCGCGCCGGTGAAGCTTGTGTAGGATGCTTCGTCCGACAGGACTGCCTTTACGCGGCTGATCAGATCGTTCAGATCTCCTTCTGTAAGATCCGCGAGCTTCTGAATGCCCTGTTCGTCAAGTTTTGCGAGCCCTGTGTGCAGCTGATCAGCGCCGTCATGCAGTTTCCCGATGCCGTCTTTGACAGAAGCGCTTCCGGTGCTGAGTTCTGCTGTTCCGGATTTCAACCTGACAGATCCCAGATCGAGTGCGGCAGCCCCTGTCTTCAGCTTCTTTCCGGAGGATGTCAGCTGTTTTGCTCCGCTTTTCAGTTTCTTATCATTTTCAGTCAGTTTTTTCACCCCGCTCTGCAGTTTGGAAATGCCTTTAGACGAAGCAGAGTTCAGGGTTTTTGCGCCTTCGTCGAGTTTCTGGATTCCCGGCACAAGCTGTTTGTCAACGGCACTCTTTAAGGAAGAAGTGCCATTTGCGAGCTGGTTTACGCTGGTTTGAAGTGTTCCGAGCTTTTTGACAGGATCCGCGGAAATAATGTTATTCAGCGTGCTTTTAAGCTCCGGAAGCTGTGCTTTCAGTGCCTGATAGGAAGAACTGCTGATCACATTTCCGAGTTTTGAACTGATCCCCTGCGCCTTTGTAATGAGCTGATCCAGTCCGCCGGTCAGCTGTGCGACAGTAGAAGGATCGAAATCAGGTGCGTTTACTTTCTTGTTTATGCCGTCCCGAATATTTGCAATCGCTTCACCGGCAGCCTTTTCCGCTGCGGCACCGGCAGCAGATCCGACTGCATTGTAGGCAGCCTGATAGGTTCCCTGCGCCTGCTGAATCTGTCCGTTTGCGGCACTGATCTGTGCGTTTGCGGCACTGATCTGCGCGTTTGCATCATTGATCTGTTTCTGAATTTTTGCTGCTTCATCCGCGGGTAATCCGCCAAGATCCACATTGACAGACGGGACAGGTGAAATTTCTGAAAGCGTCAGGCTCTGCGGCAGTTTCGACTGTATTTCGCCGGTGACTGCGCTGCCAACCTGTCCGCCGATGCCGGCCCCTTCTACTGCGGAAACAACCTGCTGTGCGCCGTCTTTCGCGCCGTTAAAGGATTTTTCCTGGATTGCTGCACCGGCCTGTACGATACCGTCCTTTAATGTTTTTATCTGAGTGATCAGACCGTCAACTTCTCCTTTTGTTTTCTCCAGTCCGTCAAATTCGCTGATCACCTGGTTGAGATCTACGCCGGCAGCATCCAGAGAACCATGTCCTGCCTGCACCAGTTTGCTGATTTTATCTACATCAATCGAGCCGGCTGCCTTCTGCAGCTGCTGCATACCGCTGTTTAGTGCATTGATTCCTTTGATCAGATCGCTGCTGCTGTCTGTGCCGGAATTAAGGGTATCCAGTCCTTTTTTCAGTTCGCGGATTCCTTTCTGCAGATCTGTAAGAGAATCAATTCCATCCGCGACCTGTTCTACTCCGCCGACATAGGAAGTGACGCCGGATGCAAGTGAGTCGACGCCGTCAACATACTTGTTGATGCCGTCCTTCAGCGTGCCGGAACCCTCTGCCAGTTCTCCGACGCCGTCTTTGAGCGCGTTGATGCCGCCATCCAGCTTCCCGTAGCCTTCCTGCAGTTCTGTCGTACCGTCAAACAGTTCACCGGAGCCATCCACCAGCTTTGTGCCGGCCTCTTTGATCTTGTCCATTGCCTCGTTGATTCCGTCCACCGAGAGGAAATCACTTGTGGTGAGATCACCGAACAGATCGGACAGAGCAAACGTATAGGTGGAGCCAAGGGAGAAGTCTGTCACATCTGCTTCAATTTCGAATGTGTCGGAAATGTTCAGATCTTCGATACCGTCACGCAGTTTGTGCTTCCCTTCGTCACGATCAAAATCCAGTGTTTCATCCTCGTCAGATGTATCCTTTTTATCGGTTTCTTCTGTGAGTTTGTCTTCCAGATCCCCCAGTTTCAGACTGTCTTTGAGTCCGGGCATTCCATAACCGATTACAACATCTCCGCTTCCGGTATTGACAATCCTTCCGTTGTCTATCGTGACATTTGAGAATGTATCAGGCGGAAGGATGATGCCGGTCATCATCAGAAACGGGGATTTTATGTGCTCCGATGCACCGTCGACGGAAACGGTTACATCTGCGTCATTTTCATACTGCACCTGAATCTTCACATGACCGCTTTTTCCGGCCAGCTGGTCCGGCGATAGTTTCTTTCCGTCAAGAAGAAATGTGAGATGCACTTTTACAGGCGATGCCTGATCGGTCTTGCCCTGATAGTAGATGTCCTGACCCGCGGCATCCCACATAAGCGTTCCATTTTCGTCGGTGAAGGTCTCGTCTCCTTTGACGTTTATGATATCGTGCAGACTGGAGGCGTCTTTAACAGAACCGGATGCACCGTCCAGAATCAGGTGACTTGATACAGTTGTATCTGTCTCGTTGCCGGCAGCGTCAGCCATGATATAGACGGTATCCTCTTTGGAAACGGAAGAGGCATCTGCCTGAACAGTAACAGCGGCAGGCATTGCAGAAGCAACGGAGACGGAAAGGCCAAGCGCGATAGCGCGTGCAGTGCTTGTTTTTTTCATGACTTCTTATCCTCCTGGTGAGTTTTTTTGTTTAGGCATTATAAGTGTTTGGTATATGTATCTGTCGGAGTTTGCCGAAGCCATTTTTTCGGCAAATCACGATTTACTTATTTTTTCCCGGCGGCCGAGGAACTTCCAGGATGTCCGGCAGATCAGCCCGTCGAAGATCATAAACATACCCGGCAGTATAAAGATAACCGTGAACATGCTGATGATTGCGCCGCGGGCGAGCATCGTACAGATGGACTGAATAATATCAATCTGTGAGTAGACGGCGACGCCGAACGTTGCTGCGAAGAAAGAGCAGCCGCTTGTTATGATCGAGGCAGTACAGGCGCGGTGCGCGATTTGAACAGCCTCTTTCTTAGCGTGTCCGTTCTGCCGCTCTTTTTGATAGCGGCTGGTCATCAGAATCGCGTAATCTACGGTAGATCCCAGCTGTACGGTTCCCAGAATGATGCTCGTGACAAACGATATTTTTGTACCTGTATAGTATGGGATTGCCATATTTACCAGGATTGCAAATTCGATCGTCAGTTCCAGAATGAACGGAAGAGACAGCGAGCGAAACACAATTGCGATGATTACAAATATAATTAAAATCGAAGCTGCATTTACGTTTCGGAAATCAATATCCGCAATATCTACCAGATCGTGTGTCAGCGGCGCTTCGCCGATGACCATTGCAGAGGGATCATATTTGTCAACGATCTTATTTATTGCATCGATCTGTGCATTTACCTCGTCGGATCCCGTGTAGTACTCCGTACTTGCGAACGCAAGCTCATATCTGCCGCTCTGCAGCATATTGCGGACATCTTTCGGAATCATTGCATCCGGAATCGAGGGGTCAATCAGAGAATTCAAACCGATGCACCAGGTGACGCCGTCCAGCGCGTCGATTTCCTCGAACATCTGCTTTTTTTCCTTTGCGGGAATGCTGCTGTCCATGAGAATCATGTGCATGGTGCTGCTGTCGAAATCATCCTGGACTTTGACCTGTGCGATTTTGGACGGCAGGTAATCCGGAAGGGAACCGGACATGTCATAGTAGACGCCGACGTGATTGTTTCCCCAGATGGCGGGAGCCAGCAGAATCAGAAAAACGAAAATCCAGATCCGGTAATGCCGGGTTACAAAATCGGAGAAACTGCTGATGCCTGCAAGCAGCGGCCGGTGGGTCGTTTTATTGATCAGCGGTTCAAACAGCAGAACAAGTGCAGGCAGCAGCGTAATGCAGGACAGAACGCCGAATAAAACGCCTTTTGCCATGACCAGTCCCATATCGATGCCCAGTGTGAACGTCATAAAGCAGAGTGCAATGAAGCCTGCGACGGTTGTCACGGAACTGCCGACGACAGATTTAAAGGTGTTTGCAATGGCATGTCCCATTGCAGTATTTTTGTCGCCCGGATATAATTTCTCATTTTCCCGAAAGCTGTCGAGCAGGAAGATCGAGTAGTCGGTTGTGACACCGAGCTGCAGCACGGCTGCGACTGCTTTTGTAATATAGGAAATCTCACCGAAGATGAGATTGGATCCCATGTTGTAGATGATTGCCACGCCGATATCGATCAGGAACAGAAACGGAACAGCAAAGGAGTCCGTCAGAAGAAGCATGACAGCCAGGCACAGAACCACTGCGATCGCTACATAGATCGGAAGCTCTCCGTTGGTCAGATCGCGCAGATCATTCAGAATGGCTGTCATTCCGCTGACGTAGCAGTCTTCGTCACAGATGCTGCGGATGTTGTCGATCGCCGCCATCGATTCATCGGACGAGGTGGAGTCCTCCAGAAGTGCAAGCATCATTGTCGCGTCATGACGAAAAAACTTCTGACGCAGCTTTTCCGGGATCATCTCGACCGGAAGTGACAGATCGGCAATGTCGTCATACCACAGAACATCCTTGACATGCGGGACGGCTTCGATCTGCGCTTCGAGTGCGGCAGTGTCCTTGAGTGCCTTGTTGTCCACAATAATCATGGAAAACGCGCCCATCCCGTATTCGTCCATAATAATATTCTGGCCTTTGACCGTCTCAAGCGACTCGGGAAGATAAGTCAGAAGGTCGAAATTCGTTCGTGTATTCAGATAGCCGATTGTTGATGGAATCAGCATCGCGATACAGATGATCAGAATCAGAATTCTGTTTTTTGCAATCCATTTGCCTGCTGCAATCACGGAAAGAACCTCCTTGTTTAAAATTGACCAAAGTTCATTTTATTCCCAAAATGACCAACCGTCAATTGAGAAACTGCACAAAAATGACCACCGGACATATTTTTTATTTATGCATTATGGGAGAGATTTCAGATGATACTGGATCGCACGGGTATTTGCCTTGACACGGGCGCGCGTGTGCAGATATCATGAGAGCATCAGAATAAACGCAGTGGAACATCTCCTTTTCATGGCGTGTAAAGCATCATTCCGCAGCTTTTGTGCGATTGGAGCTCTCGACAGAAATCAGGATTTGTATGGCACAGGAGGAAGCATGGGACGTATAGAGATCAATAAGAAAAACAAAAAAGAAGCCCTGTACCGCAAAGGATTTCAATTGTTTGTAGATAAGGGATTTGCAAAAACAACGATTGCAGATATCGCAAAAGCAGCCGGTCTTGCAAAAGGGACGTTCTATCTGTACTTTAAGGACAAATATGACCTGCGTGATAAGCTGATTGCACGTCATTCCGGCCAGGTTCTGCGAGAGGCGCGGGCATATCTGGCAGACAATCCGGCAGCAGGGTTTGACAACCCTAGTCTTGTCATCGTGGATTATATTCTGAAGTATTTAAAAAAGAATACGATGGTACTGAAATTCATTAATAAGAATCTTTCGTGGGGGATTTTTGAGCAGGCGATGAGCAGCTCAGCGCCGGAAGAAACGGAAGAAGTGTATGAAGCGTTCCTCGAAATGATGGAACGTGATCATGTGCGGTGCGAACGTCCGGATTTGCTGTTGTTTACAGTTTTTGAATTGGTCGGCTCAACGTGTTATTCCTGTATCCTGTATGACCGGCCGGTTACGATGGAGGAGTATCTTCCGTATTTGCATAAATGTATTCATCATACCATCGAGGTGTTTGCAAACGAAGGCGCCTGAAAACGGGAGCGTGACAGTGCCGCGGGTGTTTTGTTACAGACGCGGCCGGGGCGCGGAAAGGATATACATGGCTACGATACATGAGATTACGAAGCTGACAGATGAGAAATTTGTTAACCTGTACCGGTTAAGAGGAAGCAATGAAAAGGGATACCAGTCCAATTATCTGGTTGCCTCCAGAGCAAAAGAGATCGGGGATCTGAAGATCCGGACGCGTGAAAACACAGCGGACGGCGTGGCGATTTACGCATTGTACGGACAGGAGCGGGACAGGATTGTCATGGTGAGACAGTACCGATATCCGGTTGACAGGTTTGTTTATGAGCTTCCTGCCGGTCTGGTGGAAAAAAATGAAAACTTCAGGGAAGCTGCCGTGCGGGAGATGCGCGAGGAGACAGGTCTGGTTTTTACGCCCCTGGATGTCGATCCGATGTTTGAGGCGCCCCGCTACACGACCATCGGGATGACGGACGAAGCCTGCGCGACAGTATATGGTTATGCTGAGGGCGTCTGCACAAACCGGTTCAATGAGAAGAGTGAAGAAATAGAGATTGTTCTGGCTGACAGAGATGAAGTCAGACGAATTTTGCAGGAGGAGCAGGTCGCGCTGCTTGCGGCCTATCACCTGATGCATTTTCTGCACGACCCGGATCCGTTTGCCTTTTTGAAGCGGGACTTGAAAGAGATGGAGCACTAACATGCCTGAATTGAATCAGAAAATCCAGAAGTATATCAACAGAAGTCAGGTAAGCATTTATCAGCTCGCAAAAAACACGAATCTGGACCGTACAATGATTCAGAAAATGATCAAGGGGACAAAGTACCCGGGCTTCAGATTTTTTGTAAAATTCTGTGATGCTCTGATGCTGAATCTGGATGAGCGTGAGGAACTGATTAATCTGTTCCTGATAGAAAAGATCGGAATAAAACGTTATCAGACACGCACAGAGGTTGGCAATCTTCTTTCTGTTCTTCAGTCGATGGACAATAACTATGTCAATTTATATGAGCTTCCGATCTCCATTCCGCAGCTGCCGGGAAAAGACGGGCAGGCTTCTGAAATAAAAGGCGTACAGAATGTCCGCCTTTTTGCATATGCAATGCTGAGGGAACAGATCTGCGAATGCCATGCACAGGATATTTATCTGGATCTATGTGAGTGGTCTGATTTACTGTTAAAGATCATATATCATTTCAAGTCATTATCTTCGAGTCCGGTACAGACACATCAGCATCTTGTTTTGTCCTATATCAGCAGCGAAAATAAAAGCAATTCTGAAAATATACTCACCATGCAGAAAGTGCTTCCGTCTCTCTTTGTTTTAAAAAAGGATTATCATCTAAGATATTTCTACGTCAATGATATACAGGACCAGAAGCGCTTTGGAACATTTCCGCATTATATACTTGGAGAAGACAGGCTGTTTCTGTTTAATGACAGCGCAGACCGTGGAATCAGTATCACGGATCCGGTTATGATTGCATCTTACCGGCAGGAGATCATGCGGATTGAAAGCAATTCAATTAAACTCGTCCGTTATTTCGGAAAGGATATAGATGCGAAGAAAGTATATTACAATATAGCAGCGGAAAATCGTATCATCGCATCATACGGACTCACCCCCTGCGTGCAATTTTTTGCGGCGGCGGCTTCTTATACGGATACTTCGGATCTGATCGTGAAAAAAATGTTTTCGAAAGCAGCGGATCATCAGCTTGATGCAATGGAGGATCCGGATTATATCCAGATTTATGGAACGGCGGGAATGCGGCGGTTCATTGAGACGGGTATCCTCCCGGCGCCTGCAGGTACATTTTACCAGCCGGTAGAAAAACAGAAAAGAATGGAGCTGATCAAAGAATATGAAGATTTTCTCAGCCAGAGCAAATCTTCATATCTGCTGAAAGAATCTGCAGATATGACGGAAAACCATTCAGGATTGAAGGTGAAACTATTTGCTCCGAACCGCATTCTTTTGAGCGGAGGCGGCGTCGGAATTCCGCATGGGATGATTCTGCTGGAAGAAAACAGCACATTTGAAAATCTGCTGGACTATTTTCAAGGTCTGATTGAATACGAGCGGGTATACAGACCGGAGGAGGGTGCAAAAGAATTCCGTAAAAAAATGGACGAGTATGTATCAAAATTATGACATCCTGAGGCGCGCATAATTCCAAAAACGTTGCAAAAATATTACGAAACATTAAGAAAAGGCTTCAAATTTCGGAAAAAGTGTGATATAATCGCTCCGAATATGCAGGAATCGAGCAGAGTAATTCTTGATTAGCAGGAGAAGATTATGAAGAAGCGGCTATGTGTGATGGCCCTTGCAGCCACACTTATGGTATCTTCAGTTTCCGTTTTTGCAGAATCGGCGCAGGAACGTCTGAACGCCGCAAAACAGGCACAGTATCAGACGGCCGGCCAGCTGCAGACGACGCAGGAACGGATTGCAGTTCTTGAGACAAAAAAAGGCGAGACAGAAGCATACCTGAAAGAGCTGAACGATCAGATGACCGCGCTGTCAGGCGAGATCGACGATCTGCAGAAGCAGTACGCGGCCAAACAGAAAGAGCTGGACGAAATCGGCGTACAGCTTGGAAATGCCCGTATAGAAGAGGAAAAGCAGCGGAAAAACATGAAGCTGCGCATACAGTATATGTATGAAAATTCTGAGCGGAACGGTTTGCTGGAATCTCTGTTTTCAGCAGCGTCCTTCAGTGATTTCCTGAACAGAGCGGACAATATTAAGAATATCAGCGACTACGACCGCGATATGCTGGAAGAGTACAATGCAATTTGCGAAGAGATTCAGACGGCAGAAGTGAAAGCGGAAGCGGAGCAGGCGGAAATCGCTGCGGTAGAAGCAGAGACCAAGCAGAAAAAAGCAGAAATGCAGGAGCTTGCTGAGCAGACATCGGCACAGGTTGCGGAATATGCTGCCAATATCCAGGATCAGGAAGGCACAGCAGCGCAGCTGATCAGTGCAATTCAGCAGCAGGAAGCAGATATTCAGGCTCTGACTGTCGAAGTTGAGGAAGAAATCCGCGCAGCGGAAGCGGCGGCTGCAGAAGCAGAGCGGCAGCGTCAGGCGGAAGCGGCAGCGGCTGCAGCAGAAGCGGCAGCAGTCGAGGAGCAGGCAGAGGAAACAGATTCTTCTGATGCAGACGAAGAGGCAACTGCTTATGAAGAAGAGAGCAGCGAGCCACAGGCATCAACCACTAAAAAGAGCTCTAAAAAGTCTGCATCGGCAGAGACAGCATCCACTTCATCTGCTTCAGCAGCATCCTCGGCAGATACAGGTTACAGCGGTACCGTATTGAATAAACGCGCCGGTACAATCACAGGACCGAGCGGAAAAGAGACTTACTACAATCTGAATATGTCGGGCGTTGTCAATATTATGCGGAACATGGGCAACTCAGATAAATACTGGGTGCGCGACGACGGCGTCAAGATGCTGGGTGACTATGTCATGGTTGCGGCAAATCTGGATACGCATCCGCGCGGTTCAATCGTGGACAGCAGCCTGGGCAAAGCGATCGTCTGTGATACAGGTACATTTGCTTACAGCAATCCGAATCAGCTGGATGTGGCAGTGAGCTGGTAAATGCTTGTCTGCAGATTTATATAACGCACATAAAATACATCATCGGATCCTTTTCGCCGGATCCTGATGATGTATTTTTTTGAATATTTTATGCGAATTTATGTGTCTGGTTAATGATGCCGCGAAATCTTTCGCAAAAAAGCGTGAAGTCCGGTGACATAGAATGCTCCTGCGAGTTTGCGGGCGGCGCGTCTGGAAGAGCCGGAAGCTGTAAGAAGAAACTGCAGGATGATTGCCGCAGTTTTTTTTGTGCCGGCGGCTTCGGACAGTCCGTCCGGATCCATGACCGGATCGTGCCCGTTTTCATAATCTTCTGTGTTGCGGTCTGCCTTTGGTTCCGGAACAGTACGGGCACCGTGTGTCCGTGCCTGGCGCAGGGTCCGGAAGAGATCCCTGCTGAATGTTTCCCGCTCTGTAAAATCTGCCGAGGCAATCCAGCGATTGACGCCAAGCGCCAGCTTCCTGCCGGCGGGTGAAAGTGCGGCGGCGGGCACGAAGGAGCTGCCTTCGATCATCCAGAAAAGAGGTTCATGCTGGTTGATTCCTTCGGTGGAGCATTTAACGATATAGTCAGGTCTCTGATGTTCAAACAGCTGTCCGACCAGGGAATACTCAGGCGTGATGCGGATAATCCGTCCCTTAAGCTCCGCAAGTCCAGCGGGATCATAGAGATCCGGCGTCAGACCGGGGCTGTCCAGCAGATAGACGGAGCGGATGTGTCTGCGCAGTTCCGGCGGACACTGTGCGGCTGCGTACAGCAGTGTATTACCGCCCTTGGAATGTCCGCACAGAATGATATCCTGCATTTGGTTTTCAGCGGCATATTTCTTTGCGAGCGCCTCCATCCAGTACAGCGCCATTTTCTGAGAGGGGGTTTCTGTATAGCTGATGGCAAAAGATTCCTGCCAGGAGGTGAGAGTGTTGTCAGCTCCGCGCACGGTAAGAACGTCCGTGCCGTCGGGGAGGACGGCACGCAGGGCAGCAAACTGTGCACTTCCGATGCGGAATACATCGGTGAAATCGGAAAGCATAACATCGCGGAACCGGCGCGACGCCGCCATTTCCCTGAGCAGGGCAGAGTTTACATTGAACTGTGTGTTCCCGAATGTGCGGAGATACTGTCTGCCTGCTGCTTCGAGCGGGATGCACGTTTTCTCTTTGGGCGGCGGAACGATTTTCCGCAGGTCATAATATACCAGATAGGAAAAAACCAGACTGTCCACCTGATTAAACGGACTTTCTGAAAAAGACATCGATCCGGATTCTTTTACGTAGGTGATAATGTTCTTCATAGGCTGCTCCAGTACAAATTTTCTTGTCATTATTACTATATCATTTTCGGCGGATGTGGTACAATCATATCGCAGAGAAAAGAATTGCCTGTGAAGGCCTCCGGCAGAGACAGACGGCGGATTTGCAGGCGGAAACAAACATCGTGGAGGTATATGATTATGGACATGAAAAAACTGGCCGGTGAGAAGGCTGCAGAATACGTCAAAGACGGTATGGTTGTCGGACTGGGAACAGGATCTACAGCTTATCATATGGTAAACGCAGTCGGCGAACTTGTGAAGAAAGGTTATAAGATTCAGGCAATCCCGACTTCCAAGGCAACAGAAGAGCAGGCGCGCGCACTTGGTATTCCGCTTCTGACCATCGACGAAGTTACACATGTAGATCTGGATATCGACGGCG
>CAZRNI010000038.1:0-13420 GCA_964601425.1 uncultured Eubacterium sp.
TGAACGGCATTCCCAGAAAATAAATCCGCAGATACAAGGAAGCCAGATCGATCACATCCTCCGGCGTATTTACCATTCGCAGCAGCGGCGCTGCGACCAGCTGTCCCGCCGCAAGCAAAATCAAACCACTGCCAAGTGCAACGACAACCGCCGTATGAACCGCGTCAGAGATCTCATCCGTCCGCTGCTGGCCGATCAGACTTGCAATGACGACATTTGCGCCAACCGACATACCGACAAACAGCGCGATGATCAGATTAATAATCGAATTATTGCTGCCGACAGCAGCCATAGCCTGGCTGCTGGCAAATCTGCCGACAACGGCTGTATCAACTGCATTGAACAGCTGCTGCAAAATACTAGTCGCCGCAAGCGGCAGTGCAAATATGATGATTTTTGAAAGCAGCGGACCGTTAAGCATGTCGACAGACTGCCCGCCGGTCCTGATTCTGTTATGTTTCATAATATACTTCTGTAAGTTCAAGTCCCGCCCCTTACGTTTCACGCGTGCAAGAAGGGGGACTGTTCCACTGCGTTCAACTTCATTTCAATGCTTCAAGCACCCGCAGTACATATTGATACATGCGTTCCACCGAAGGAATTGACATCCTCTCTTCTGTCGTATGAATATCCAGCATATCCGGTCCGATGGATACAGCATCCAGATCCGGAATTTTATCTGCAAGCAGACCGCATTCCACACCGGCGTGCAGCACATTTACCACAGGCTCCCTGCCAAACATCTCTTTATATACGGGAATCATTATGTCACGAAGTTCCGAATCTTTTCTGAATTCCCACGCAGGATACTCTCCGCTTCGTCCGGTTACGGCACCATACGATTCTGCAATTGCAATCACTTTTTGCGCGAGTTTTTCATAAGATTCTGCAACAGAACTGCGCAGCGAATAATGCAGCTGTACCATATTGTTTCCGGTTTCCTCGGATTTCTTTGCGATCCCGAGATTCAGTGAAGTTTCAACCAGACCGGGAACATCCGAACTCATAGCCTGTACACCATTTGGAATGGAAAGGACCATTGAAAGCAGTTTTTCTGCGGTTTCAGCCGTGAAAACCTTTTCTTCCGCATGCACATTCTCTGTGATTATTTTAAGTTCCGGATCTGCTTCCCCATATGTTTCACGGAATGCTTCTTCGATCACAGCCAGTTCCTTTTCCAAAAGCGGCACCAGATTCTCCATGATCACAATTTCCGCAGAAGCTTCTCGCGGAATCGCGTTGTCTTTGTTTCCGCCGGCAAACGAGGCAATTCTAAATTCTTCTGCTGAAAACTTCTTATTGAGTGCTGCAAGTGTTTCTGCCAGCAGGATCACTGCATTTCCTCTGCCTTTGTTTATTTCCGTACCGGAATGCCCGCCTGTCAGTCCTGTGACTTTTACTGTCGCTGCCTGATAGCCGTTGCCGGAAAGTTTTTCCTGCTGTGCAGGAAGATTTACCACGACTCTTCCGCCGCCGGCACAGCCGCACAGCATCACACCTTCTTCTTCCGAATCCAGATTGATCAGGCGTTTGCCTCGAAGCGGGCTGACATCCAGTCCTGCTGCTCCTTCCATACCGGTTTCCTCCGATACGGTACAGACAAATTCGATGCGCGGATGCGGCAAGGTATCAGTAGCGAGGATTGCAAGTACATATGCGATAGCAATCCCGTCATCTCCGCCCAGCGTTGTGCCGCGCGCAGTGAGATATTCTCCTTCCACACATAATTCCAGTCCCTCACGCTCCGGATCAACCGGACTATCCGGCTGCTTCTCACAGACCATATCCATATGTCCCTGCAGAATAACCGGCGGAGCCGACTCATATCCGGGTGCGGCTTCTTTGATCATAATGACGTTATAAAGCTGATCCTGGTAGTGTTCCAGATTATGCTTCTTCGCAAAACGTACCAGATAGTCGCTGATTTCCTTTTCATTTCCGGAAGGACGCGGTATGCCGGCGATTTCGGTAAAATAATGAAAGACGTCTTTGGGGTTCAGCTGTTCAATAATATTCATGGACATTGATCAATCCCTTTCTGCTTATAAAATTAATGATCCAGAAACAATACTTCTGCCAGCGGAATATCCTCCGGCGTGGTGATTTTAATATTCTGATAGGTTGCCTCTACCAGACGTACCTTCGTGCCTGTCATATATTCAGCAACCATTGCGTCGTCGGTAATGATAATACCGCGGGCCCGTATTTCATCGAGCTGCGCCATCAGCTTCCGGTGTGCATCACGGATCAGTTCAAACGTAAATACCTGCGGCGTCTGTACGATCCAGACATCACTCCGGTTCGGTGTGACAGAAACAAATCCATCAGCATCCGCTATTTTTACAGTATCTTTCGAAGGCATGGCAGCCACACATGCGCCGTCTCTGCAAACTGCGTCATAGAGGCGCTGCAATGTCCCGTGATCAAGAAACGGCCGGGCACAATCATGAATAAATGCATAGTCACAGTGCCAGTTTACCGCCTCAAGTCCCAGATAAACAGAATGAAACCGCTCCATTCCGCCTGTAACGACCGCCCGGATTTTACCGCCTTCTGTCACTCCCTTTATTCCATGCGCCGACAGCAGTCTCCGGATCATCTCTTCATCTCCTGCCGGGGCCATCACGACAATATCGGTAATCAGCGGATCCTCCGCCATCGTCCGCACGGAGTGCAGCAGCAGTGGTTCTCCGCCGATCTCCAGATACTGTTTCCTGATATCTCCGCCGATCCGGAGGCCTTTGCCGGCCGCAAGCATGATTGCCGTGCAGCGCTTTTCTGCTGCGTTTGTACTTTGCTGTAACATTGTTTCTCCCTGTGATTTTTCCGATGTGATCCATGCGCCGGAATCATTTAATGTTGGTTTCCCCGACCGGCAGCTCGCGCGCGATCAAAGATCGCGTTTTACTTGTCCGCACTGCCTGACTTTCCATAGGTCTGAGAATAAGGCTGTCCTGCAGCCTTCAGACAGGTATCTCTATGCCCAGCGTTATGGAATACAAATACATCTCTTTCACGCGAATGTCAAGAATCTGTTCCAGCGCACGCTTATAATACAGCAGCTGGACGCGGTATTTTTCTGCAAGGTCGCGGCCGTCTCTGTATTTCACTCTGTCTGTTTTGTAGTCAACGATTACGTATTCACCTTCTTCTTCAAAACAGGCATCGATCACGCCCTGTACCAGAATCGGTTCCTCTGCTTTATAATCCGGGTGAATTTCATTCGCCGGAATATCGATAACAAACGGCTGCTCCCGCACCAGCGTCCCTTCTTTTGCCGCTTTCTGCATACGCATTCCGACAGGACTCTTAAGAAAACAAACCAAATCAGCTATTTCAACGGCATCCGCTTCTTCCTTCGTCAGCCTTCCGTCCGCAATCATTTCCTCCATCTGCACGCGAAGATCCTCTTCTCCAGAGATTCGCGGAAGGTCCAGCACAGCCAGAATCTGATGATATATAGTACCGCGCATGGCGCCAGCATAGCTTTGGGAAGCTGTTTCTGCCTGATTTATAAAATCAGGAATCAGCGGAACAACAGGCACGTCCCGGTAAAGTTCAAGCCCTTTCTCTTCCATCTGTTCTTCTACGGACCGCTTCTTGATCTCTGAAACAGAAAGCTTAGCCGGCAGTTCTGCAAGTTCCGCAAACGGATAGCGGAAGACTGCCTTCTTTTTCAGAGACGCATACAAATCTGCATCTTCTTTCCCTGCATCAGAATCCGGCTGCATGACCGCCTCCCGCAAGAAGGCAAGACGGTCAGCGGACCTTTGCGCCCGTTCGGATTCCTCCATACCGATCTCTGCCGGCCCGATCATCCTGATATCTGCCGGCGTTTCCGGCGAAAGTGCCATCAAAATCCAGTCCAGAAAGCTCTTTGCACTGCTGCGCTGCATATATGACAGTGATCTGTTTACCAGAACCGCCGGCAGATCCTCCGGATTACTGATCGTTGATGTCAGAATCAGTTTCTCCTTTGCGCGCGTCAGGGCAACATAAAGCACACGCAGCTCTTCGCCGAGAAGATCCCTGCGGTTCATATTCCGGATAGATCTGTGCAGCAATGACGACCGCTTCGTTCTGGTTTCCGGATCAATCGCATCCATACCGATACCAAAACGTGCATGCAGAAGAACCGGATTATTCAGATCCATCTGGTTGAACTGCCCTGCCAGTCCCGTGAGAAAAACAATCGGAAATTCCAGACCTTTGCTCTTATGAATGGTCATAATCCGGACTGTATTTTCTCCTTCACCAAACAGATTGACCTCTCCATAATCTACATTGTAAGAGCCCATCTGCTCAATGTATCGGACAAACTGAAATAATCCGTGATAACTGGTCTGTTCATAACTGACTGCCATCTCTGTCAGCATTTTCAAATTTGCCGCGCGCTGTTCCCCGGCCGGCATTGCGGCAGCAAATGCGCCGTAGCCGGTTCGCTCCAGAACCGTCAGAATGATATTATGAATCATCATAAGGGGTACTTCTTCGCGGATTTCTTCATATGTGCCGAGAAATGATTTCAATTTTTCCCGCAGCGCATCCGTCCGCTCGTTCGCATAACATACCGCCGCGCGATAGACAGGTCCTTCCGGATACACCGCGCGCAGCCGGGCCAGTTCCTCATCCGTACATCCGCACATTGGCGAGCGGAGTACTGCAGCAAACGGAATATCCTGCAGCGGATTTTCCAGAATCCGCAGATAATTCAGCACAAGCACCACTTCTGTTGCAGAAAAGTATCCTTTCCGCGATGTTGCATAGGCCGGGATTCCGACACTCTGCAAAACACGGACATACACAGCAGCTGAATTTGAGGCGGCGCGCTGTAAGATCACAATGTCGCGATATTCCACCGGTCTTGGTCTTCCCGTCGCCTTATCACATACCGTTCCGTTTTGTATCAGTTCCCGGATTCTCCCGGCGACCAGCATTGCTTCTGCTTCCATCATGGTCTCTTTGCTGCGGTCATCATCAAATTCCGGCGCCTGCTTGTTCAGCAGCAGCAGCTCCGCACGGTATGGATCCATTCCCTCTTGCGGGATGGCTGCTTCAGCGGTTTCCCTTTCGAGACGACTCTCTTCCCGGGCAGTCCGGCAGGCGTCTTCCGATTCAATCGGATCATCCGGAAACGATGCCCCCCTGTACAGTGCCGCATCTGCGTCATAACGGATTCCGCCCAGATCTTTCCACATCAGCTTATCAAAAATAGCATTGGCAAAATCCAGTACCTGCGGACGACTTCGAAAGTTTTTGCCGAGCGTAATCCGACAGGAGACAGGGGACGGTTCTCCAAGCGGCGGATATGCCTCATACTTCTCCAGAAACAGTTCCGGCCGCGCCATGCGGAAGCCGTAGATCGACTGCTTCATATCACCGACCATAAACCGATTGTGCCGGCCTTCCGGCTCGCCGGAAACTGCAGAGAGCAGTGTCTCCTGCAGCAGATTGCTGTCCTGATATTCGTCTATCATAATCTCGGCAAACTGCTCTGAAAGTTCCCGTGCCGCCTCTGTACGGTGCCAGCCATCCTCCCGCTTTTCGGTCAGAATCCGGAGTGCATAATGTTCCAGATCGGTAAAATCCACAATATTCCGCGCACGCTTTTTTTCTGAAAAACGCGCTGTAAAAACAGCGGCAAGACGTGTCAGTTCCTGCATCATCGGACGGATTTTCTGAAGATCCGCAATAATCTCGCCGATTGTGTCGCCGAACTGCTTCTCTTTCATTTCCCTGAGCATTTTTTTGAACTGCTCTCTGCCGGTCCGGAAACGTTCTTCCAGTTCCGGGTCCGGATCAGCATCTTCTTTCTTCTTTCGGGCAAGCGTTGCAAATTTCATATTTGCCAGTGCCTGCTGACGCTCCGTATAGGTACGGCATACAGATAATTCGTCTATCAGTTCCAGATCTGCTTCCGCTGTCGGAATGAAAAATGCGGGACCGCCGGGCGCTGCTGCAATACGGCGGTTTTCTTCCGCCGCCAGCCGGATTCCTGCAAATACCCTGTCGGCTTCCGCAAGGGTTTCCCGCATCCAGTCTGTCTCCAGAAGCTGTTCTTCTGTATCGGCATCAACCGCCGCGGTACATGCGTCCAGCCAGGCCTGCGGATCCGGATTTGCCATAGAAAAATCGCTGACCCGCTGAATTATCTCCTCCAGTTTCTGGTCACTCTTACCGGGTGCAAACGCTTCAGCAAAGGCAAGAAATTCCGGCGTCCCGCTCTGGTATGCCTCTTCGAGAAGTTCCTTTACTGCCGTGCCGCGCACTTCCTGAAGTTCTCCTTCTTCTGCAATGCGATAGGATGGATCCAGGTCTGTCCGATAGAAATAATTCTGTATGACATAGGTACAGAACCCGTGAATTGTACTGATTCTGGCATTATGCAGCAGGACGCTCTGCCGCTGCAGATGCTCATTTTCCGGATCTGCCTGCAGCCGTTCTTCGATAGCACCGCTGATCCGCTCCCGCATCTCACCGGCTGCTGCGCGTGTAAATGTCACGACAAGCAGCCGGTCAATATCGACTGGATTATCCGGATCTGTAATCAGGGAAAGAATCCGCTCCACAAGCACAGCTGTCTTACCGGATCCGGCAGCTGCAGATACCAGCATATCGCGGTCACGTGTCTGAATGACCTGCTTCTGTTCGTTTGTCCATGTTACAGCCATCTGTTCATTCCTTTATGATCTGCCGTTTTCTTCCTGCATTTTTGCAAGTGCTTCCTCTGTTGACAGCTTCTTCAGTCTCCGGTACCGATACCCCGGAATCCGCTCATCAAAGCCACAGACAGGCCGGTACGGGCACCATTCGCAGGCCCTCTTTGTTCCCAGAAGATATGGTGCTGCCTCTGTTTCTCCGGCCATTATCTTTTCGCCGATCTCGCGGATTTTCCCGCTTGTGTATGTTTGAATTGCATCAAAATCCGAAGCGGCAGCTACGCTGGATCCTTTCCCGAGCTCTCCGTTCTTGTTCCGCTTGACGTGGATCACCTCCGCCTCACCCGGCACGGATGTTGTGGCATCAAGCAATTTCAAGATATCATCTTCAGATCTGGAAATGCCATCCATGCGCAGCCGCTTCAGGAACTGATTTCTGACCGCCTGCGGATCTGCAGCATCCGCTTCTACGAACGGATCACTGATATTATAATAGTATAATCCTGCCGGTTCTGCGACAGATTCAGCGTCTGCTGCGGGACGGCCGGCCGCATTTTTCAAAGTGCTGCCCGCTGACGTCAGTTCCAGTGCCGCATTCATATAGAGCGGCAGCTGAATCTGCAGTCCATAATATAACTCTCCAAGATCGAGCGAGGTCGATCCCGTCTTATAATCAATGATTCTGACGTACCGCTTCCCGTCCCTCTCGCAGAGATCGATCCTGTCAATCTTCCCGCGCAGCCGGATCTTCACATTGTCTGAAAGTTGCACCTGCATTGCCGGAAGATCCGAGGTCTGAAATCCCGCTTCCGCATCTGCAGGTGTAAAACCACTGCGTCTGAGCTGTTCCTGCAGTACCCAGACGGTTCTCTGCAGGATATGCCGGATCCGGGTAATCTGATACTGGTTGCGCACCGTACTCTGCAGAATCGTATTTCCGTAATCACCTGTGAGCTGATACAGTGCGCGGTCTGCCAGTTCTTCGCGCATCTGATCCGGCAGTTCTGCCCAGTTCAAACGCCGTGCCTGCAGCTCCTTTGCAAAATTTTCGAGCGCACTGTGCAGAATCGTTCCCATGTCTGCGGGTGTAAACTCGTATTCCTCACGTTCATCCAGTCCGAGACCATATTTTGCAAACTGAGAAAATGCACAGGCGGCAAAACGTTCCAGACGCGTTGCAGAATTTACAAGCACTTCACCGTACAACGCCCGCGCGGTCTGCGGACGGATTCCTTCTTCCGGGCGGTGCATACCGGCCGCATCCAGAAGCCGGAGCAGAAACAGCGTTCCCGCGCCGGAACCGTGCACTCCCGCAAGTGCGGGATAGCGGGCCACTGCCTCCAGAAGCTGCAGAGACGTCTCTGTATGACCCTCGGCATTCCGGTCCTGCAATCTGACTTCTTCAATACAGGCATTTCTGATTTCTTCCGGCGTCTCAAATTGCCGGGACGCCAAAACTTCCGCATACGTCTGTACACGAAGCGCCGGATACATTTTCCGGATAACAGCAATCAGATAAGAAGGCATCAGACTGCTTCCGTCAAGGCCGGTCTCACTGCATGAAAGATAGAGCCGGTCACGCGGTTTTGTCATTGCAAGATACAGATAAAACCGCTGCCGGTACATCAGCATTCTTCCCTTTGGCGCAAGTTCGATCTCCTGCGCTTCCAGAAGACCTCTGTCTGATGCAGACAGAATTCCGTCTCCGGTTGATGCGCGCGGCACAATCCCTTCGTTCACGCCGGCAAAAAACAGTACGCGGATGTGCTTTAGCCTGGTCCGCTCAATGTCTCCGACCATTACCTGGTCTTCGCCCGGCGGAATCAGACCGACGCGCAGCTCTGCAAGCCCCGCTTCCAGAATCTGCGAATAAGCCGTCATACTCATTTTTTCCGGACCGAGCGATTCTACCATGCGTTCCAGAAGTGTTATGACCAGTGGATAAATCTGTGCATATTCTCTGGCTGCGGCATAATCACCGGCATCTGTAAAGCGCTCTTCCAGCACTGCTGCTTTCTGCTGAATCTGCTGTGATTCCAGCAGGCGGTACAGCACCTCTGTCCTGTGCCGCATCGTTCCTCCGCGCATACGCATGCCTTCCGTAAATGCTCCGTATTGTTCGGCAAAACGCTGCCGGAGCTCATTCAGCGGCTCGATTTCTTCCGGTTTTAAATACTTTGGAAGGCGCACCCACCGCGATGTATACTGCTTCCAGCCCCGAATACCGACTGCCAGACAGTAGTTTTCCATCCTGTCTGTCTCTTCCGGGGTAAATCCGGCCAGACCACTCCGCAGCAGCCGGAATACACTGTCATATGTAAAACCGCGAAGCACCATATCCACAGCCGCCCGGATGAATTCCACCACCGGATTTGGCAGGAGCGACCGCTTCTGATCCAGAAAGTACGGGATCCCCGCGGAATCCAGCTGGCGCGACGCCTCCCGCCCGTAGTGATCCAGGTCGCCTGTAATCACAGCAAAATCCCGGTACCGGTAACCCTCTTCACGTACCAGCCGCGCGATCTCCCCCGCAGCAAATGCGATCTCCTCGCGCGGATCCCTTCCGACGATTACCCGAATCCGTTCCTGTTCCGCCTCATAATTTCTGCTGCGGTAGCGAAACAGATTCTGCTCCAGAAACTGCAGCGGCGGGTTTTCCGCAAACCTTCCCCTGTCCGCCGGAATCCATCTTACCGGAAGAATCTCACAGCCGTCTTCGCGTGCAATCTTATATAATGTGCGAACCATTTCACTGCTCATATAAAACAGATGCTGCGGACTTTGCACCCGTGTCAGGTCTGTCCCCGCGCCTGCCGTTACGATCACGCGGACAGACGCACAAAGGTGCATCATCTCACGCACCACCTGCAGCTGAACAGGCGTAAATCCTGTAAAACCATCCAGTACAATTTCCGCATCTTTGACAAATGCAGATTTTCCCAAAACCCTGCAAAGCCGCTCCGGCACTTCTTCCGTCGTCACATATCTTTCCCGCAAGGTCTCCATAAATGCGCCATACACTGCACGCACATCTTCCAGCTTATGCGCCAGGAGTGATCCCTGCGCCGGAAGCCGTGTCTGCCATTTTTCAAGATCCTCCGGTCTGATACGATATTGCAGCAGCTCCGAGATCAGCGATTTCATCTCTTCTACAGATCCCGTCTTTTTCAGTGTGCCGCCAAGAACCGCTAACTGTCTGCTCTGCTCCTGGATCACCTTCTGCAAAACCAGTGTTTTCCCGAGATCATCCAGCACCGGATACTGGTTGCCGCCGACCTCTTCAAACACCCGCCACGCGAGGCGGTTAAAGGAAAGAACATCCAGATTCAGAAGACCGTGACGCGGATGCATCCGCACCAGATCCTTCTGTGTCTGCATCGTAAACTGCTCCGGTACAATTACAAGAAATGTCCGTTCCGGATGCGCAATCGAAGCTTCTATCAGTTCCTGATATACCGTATATGATTTTCCTGCGCCGCTTCCGCCGGCAAATATCTGCAAAGACATGCTGTACAATCCTTTATTCAAGTCCCGCCGCCCGGCTCTCCACGCACCTTAAGAAGGGGGACTGATCCACTGCATTCAATTTTGATGGCGCCTCAGGATTGCTCTGCGCTTTGCACGCTTGCGATCCTGCATATATATCATACCACATATCAGATTGATCTGATGCGATTTTCCCGTTTCGTATTGACGTTGGAAAAAATGTTTTTTATCATGTTTTTATCGGGATTCTGCAACAGAATCCGGCAGCTGCCGCATTGCGCATCCGATTGCTTCGCGCGGCAGGCACACTTCGAAACAAATGATCTGATCCGCGCTTACGCGCAGAAAACGAGAGGTTACTATGCTGAAAAATCCACAGAAAACGAAAGATGAAATTATTCAATGGATCCGTGATTACATGCAGGCAAACGGACCGGACTGCAGCATTGTCGTCGGTGTTTCCGGCGGAAAAGACTCCAGTGTTACGGCAGCTCTCTGTGCGGAAGCACTCGGAACAGACCGGGTCGTCGGCGTCCTCATGCCAAACGGTGTGCAAAGTGATATCAGCGACTCAGAAGCGCTCGTCACACATCTGGGCATTCCGAATATCACCATTAATATCCAGGCGGGCTTTGACGGTCTGTCCGGCGCAATCAACGATGTGCTCGCGCAGGGAAAACTGGAAGGCGTCGAAACACTTTCCCGCGACTCCATCATAAATCTTGCACCGCGCCTCCGCATGAGCACGCTGTATGCCGTCGCACAGGCACTTCCGAAGGGCGGCCGTGTCGTCAACACCTGCAACCGCTCCGAAGATTACATCGGCTACTCCACCAAATACGGTGACGCTGCCGGTGACTTCAGCCCGCTGGCAAACCTTCTGGTTCACGAAGTCATCCAGATCGGCGAAGTACTTGGCCTGCCGGAATATCTCATCAAAAAAACCCCGTCCGACGGCCTTTCCGGCATGTCAGACGAGGACAAAATCGGTTTCACATATGCAGCACTTGATCACTATGTGCTGACCGGAGAATGCCCGGACGAGGCGATCAAGGCAAAAATCGACCGCATGCACCGGCTGAACCTGCACAAGCTGCAGCTGATGCCGTCGTTCCGGCCCGCTGAATGACAAATCGGGGGCTCGCAAAGTAAATATGCACTGCTTCCGCAATTGTTTTGCGTTTTTCCGGGATGATGTTGCGCTGTTCCGAGATGATGATCTAACAAATGGCATCCGAATTCACTTGCTTCCTTTGTCTGCAGATGCCAATCTTATGAAAAATGAGACAGGGGGACCATCCCCTGTCTCATTTTTATGCACGCAGCAGCAGCGCGCCGATCTCATCCACTTCAAATGTATAGTCCGTGCGGCAGAAATCGCAGTGCAGCGTGACGGGTTTGCCCTCGTCGACGAGTGACTGCAGTTCTTTCTGGCCGAGGCTGATCAATGCTTTTGTTACGCGTTCCCGGCTGCAGTTACACTGAAACTGCGTCGGGATTTTTTCATTGATCTCCAGATCAAGATTGCCCAGAAGACGCTCGAGGATCTGCTCCGGCGTCATTCCCTGTGACAGCATGACCGTAACGGAATCGACGCCCGTCAGGTTCTGTTCCAGCTGTGAAATCACTTCTTCAGATGCATCGGGCATCAGCTGAATGATAAATCCGCCTGCCTGCAGAATGGTGTCGTCCGTATCGACCAGAACCCCTACGCCGACCGATGACGGGATCTGCTCACTTGTCATAAAATAGTAGGCAAGATCATCGCCGATCTCTCCGCTCTGCAAATCGACCTGGCCGGAATATGGCTCTTTCAGGCCAAGATCCTTGACAACTGTCAGGGTTCCGTTTCCAAGTGCTGCGCCGACATCCAGTTTGTGTTTTTTGCTGATCAGAACCGGTACATTCGGATTGTACGGAAAGCCCTTGACATTTCCGTGGGAATCCGCCGTCACTGTCAGGCCGCCGATCGGACCGTCTCCTTTGACCGTCAGACTCAGAAGATCACGGTCTCCCTTCATCATGATACCCATCATAGCACCCGCCGTCATCAGACGTCCGAGGGCCGCACTCGCCACCGGTGTCGTGTCATGAATCTGCCGCGCATGCGCAACCATATCGTGCGTATTTGCTGCAAATGCGCGGATCTGCCCGCCTGCTGCTGTTGCTCTTACAATATAATCCATACTTTTATCTCCTGTGAATTCCTCTGTATGTAAATGCGTGATGTATATGTGTCTCCTGCGAATTCCACCTGAGCAAGGAGACAAATATACATCACACGTCTCCACAATTCAATGGTTATTATTTCTTTCCCTGCTCCCGAGCCATATACAGAACCCGCTCCGAATCCTCTGATACCGGCCGGCCTGTATAACCATCCCAGGCTGCAAGAAATACAAGTCCCGCCTCCTGCAGCAGATCTTTTACTTCATCCGGGCTATAGGCACGCTGACAGTGATACTCCTCTGTTTTCCGATACAGGGTTCCGCCTGAACCACCTGATTTCACGCCGCCGAATTGTGCTTCGTCGGATTCCGCTCCGTCTTTCTGCACAGGCTTCTCCGGCAGAAACAAGGTCAGCAGATATTCATTGATCTGACTGTCCGGATCATACTGGTTTTCCCAGATGAAACTGCCTTCTTCCCGGTTCTCGGCGATTGTATCATCACCGATGGAAGCATACCGCACCGGCATATTCATGTCAAACAGAAAAATCCCGTCCGGATCCAAATAATTATTGACCAGCCGGAACACCTGGAGCAATTCTGCTGGATCTGTCACATAATTCAGGCTGTCGCAGACACTGATAATTGCCTTCACAGTCCCATACAGTTCAAAGCTTCTCACGTCCTGCAGCAGGTACAAGATGTCATGACCGGATACCAGTTTCTTTTCTGTGGCTGCCTCCAGCATCTCCGGCGATACATCGATTCCAATCATGTCATAACCGGCTTCCGCCATCAGTTCCGTCATCGTGCCGGTACCGCAGCCAAGCTCACAGACGATTCCATTCAGAATATTCTGCTGTTCAAGAAGTTCTCTGATGCATGCAAACCACTGTCCATAATCTATATTATCCATAAACAGATCATAGACTTCAGCAAATGCAGCATATTGATCCAATGTCATCTCCGTGCTCCTCTTCTAATATTATTTAATCTGTGCGCGGCACAGCAGTAAATGCTGCGGCGTATATCATGGGGCTGCCGCATTAAGCAATCCAATACTTAATGTGACAGCCCCATCACCCATTCAAGTCCTGCCCTGCGGGA
>CAZRNI010000039.1:0-9405 GCA_964601425.1 uncultured Eubacterium sp.
ATGGGCTCCGGTTCATTCGATACTGAGAAGGGTACTTATACTTACCCGATTTTCTCCGGAAATACCGCAAATACCGGCGAGTGGGAAAATGCAATCGAGCTTGATATCAAGGTCGGCGAACAGGATATGGATACAAAGATCCGTATTGACAAAGATCTGGTTCAATATGAAACAATCGAGGATCGCGGAGACACAGCGACATTTGCGTTTACAATCGATGCTGTTAAAGATGGCAAAAACGTATTCAGCGATGCGCGATCAATTACATTGAGCGCGGTTGACACAAGTGATTACGTGGAAATTGATCATATTCCGGTCGGTTCGCTGGTAACAGTCAGAGAGGCATATACCGGCGGAGATTATAAATTTGCAGGGGTTGAAGCACCGAAAGCCGGAGATGCAAAAGCAGATGATGGAAACAGAAGCATTACATTCACGGCTACGGCAGCGCCCGATGATAATTCAGTAGTTCTTGTCAGCTTTACAAACACCTATGACGATAAATTCAAGGACGGCGGATCTGTTACAAACCACATCGTCCGCAATGAAGACGGAACAGCAGGTGAAGGCAGCAGAACTTATTCTGATAACAGATCGAGAAAAAATAATGCAGTTATTAGTGAGGAATTTGAATAACCAGTGTAAAGGAGAGAAGTGATGAAAAAGAGAATAGCCGGAATATTGGCAGCAGTAGCGCTTCTGTCTGTAGTTACAGCTGGTATTGGAAAGGCAAGCGCCTATTTCACAACTTACGCACAGGCAAGAGGCGGACATGTAATTCAGCTCGGCGATGAGACCAGAATTGACGAGAAATTCGACGGAATTAAAAAAGAAGTACGAATTACGAACGACAAGGATTCCAAACAGGCGGTCTGGGTACGCGCAATGGGTATTACTGGTGAAGAGTACCAGAAGTATCTTAATTACAGTGGTGATGGTTGGTCAGAGAAAGACGGCTTTTGGGTTTATCAAGACCCGGTTCTTCCAGGTGAGTCCACAGCTACAGATTTGATTATAGATGTGAGTAATGTGCCGGTTGAGAATGGCAGGAGCGTGGATGTAGTAGTTGTATATGAATCAACGCCGGCCATCGAAAACGACATTGATGGAAAATATGAATTCAATGGTCACAAATATGACGGTCCGGACTGGGATGCAGAAGACATGACACGTAAGACAGAGACAGTACAATCGTAAGGAGGAACGGAAAGATGAAAAAGAATAAAAAGTGGTTCCGTTCTCCGGTGTTTACGGGCATTGCGTTTGTGCTGGCAATCGGACTGCTTCTGTTCTCTGGAATTAATGGTGCAAGAGCGGCACTTACCTATTTCTCAGAAGTTTATACAACAGAACTTCAAATGTATGATATCGGTGTTGCGCTGCTGGAGAACGGAAAGCAGGTATCCCACAGAAATTATAACAGCAATGCGGATAACGGATCCTGGGATGAAGATGTCGAGCTGTGGAACTTCAAGGACAGCGGATGTCAGCTTCTCTCTGATATGCTAACCAATAAAGAAACAGGAACAAATGGGAAGCTGGTTCTGAACCATCCGTATCCGGAAGTGCTTGCAGTACAGAATCCGGACAGAACCAATGCGATCAATGAGTTTGTCAGAATCACTATCTATAAATACTGGGTAGATGAAAACGGCAATAAGCAGCTGAAGATGAATCCGTCCTGGATTGATCTGAAGGAGAGCAGTTTTGTTGGTTCTTCCTGGGTAGAGGATAAAGCTGCTGCCACAGAAAATGGCGGCCGCCGTGTATATTATTATACGAAACTTCTGAAACCGGGTGAGACAACAGATCCTCTGACAGAGACAATTTCCGTCAATAATAAAGTGGCAAAGCACGTCACCCAGAAGGTTGAAGGAAATGAAACAATTTACACCACGACATACACCTATGATGGTTACCGCTTCTGCGTAGAGGCGCGTGTTGATGCAGTGCAGGATCACAATGCCGCAGCTGCAGCGAAGAGCGCATGGGGACGCAGCGTAACAATCAGCGGAACAGGCGACAATAAAACCCTTCAATTAGCAAGCTGAAAAGAGGCAGTGTTATGAAAAAAAATATTTTTAAAGCCCTGCTTCTGGCAGGCACCATCGCACTCGGAATCGGATTTGGCATTGCTTCACAGGAAACGGTCCGGGCAGAATCCTATACCGGTGATCCGAACTGGTCTGTGACATTTACAAAAGATAAAAAGATGCAGAGCAATTTCAAGACCTCTGACATTCTGGATATCGCAAGAGGAATGCAGCCGGGTGACGATGCGACAATTACACTTAAGATCACAAACGCCAATGCCAGCACAACAAACTGGTATATGGAAAACGAAGTTATCAAGTCCTTCGAGGATGCGGAAGTAAAGGCAAAGAATACAAACGGCGGTTCGTATACGTACAAGCTGACGTACACAGATCCGAACGGAAAAGAAAAAGTTCTTTACGATTCCGAAAATGTCGGTGGTGACACAATCGACAAGGCCGGACAGGGTCTGAACGAGGCGACGGACAGCCTGGCAAACTGGTTCCTTCTGGACGAACTGAAGACAGGTAAATCCGGACAGGTTGTTCTGAAAGTCGCACTGGAAGGTGAGACACAGGGCAATGCATATCAGGATACACTTGCTGATCTGCAGATGAACTTCGCGGTTGAGCTGCCGGAGACGACAACCACCACAGGTACGCCGACGCCGACACCGAGCAATCCGACAAGAAACCAGAACAGAGTGGTGACCACAAACCGTACAAGCGTCAAAACCGGTGATACAAATATGCCGGTACTGTATCTGGTGCTGATGGGCGTGGCCGGCATCATTCTCCTGATCCTTGCGATTCGCAGCGTACAGCTTCGCAAAAAAGAAGCTGTTTCCGCGAATGGAATGGAAGGACAGGATAAAGCAAAACGGAAAGGGGGTCGTTAAGCGATGAAAAACAGACGTACCCTTTCAGGTAAAAAGGCAAGACGGTCCGCGATCCTGGCGCTGACGCTGATATTTATGATGCTGTTCAGTGCAGTCCTGACGTTTGCTCTTACAGAAGAAACGGATGAAGCGGATGATTATAAATATACAATCCGCATTTATGCAGGTAATGTAGACGGAGCAAGAATTAACGGCGGCGACTATGTCGAGTATAAATTAGGAGCTGATGAAAAATTTACATTTAACCAGAGCAGTGTCACAGGCTATGACACAGCTAAGTACTATGTAAATGGTATTCGTCAGGCCGGTATCGATAATTATGATCCGGAGCATCCGCAGCTTACCGGAAATGTTGCAGTTGAAGGCGACATGGATTACGTCGTAGCCTACGGTATTCTGGGAAGTTCCGCAAGATACACGGTTAATTATCAGGACACATCGGGCAATCAGCTGGCACCGAGTGAGACATACTATGGTAATGTCGGAGACAGACCGGTTATCGCATACCTTTACATTGACGGTTATTATCCGAATGCATATAACCTGACAAGAACACTGACAGATAATGCGGATGCAAATGTATTTACATTCGTTTATCAGCCGGTAACCGGTACAACAGTAACGCCGACGCCGACAGCAACGCCGACGCCGACACCGACGCAGACGACAACAACGACTACAACGACCACGACAACCGGCGGAACAACAACGACCGGCGGTGGTACGACAACGACTGGCGGCGGTACGACGACAACCGGCGGAACTGCAGGAACGGCAGCAGGTAATGCCGGTGCAGCGGGTGCGAATACCGGAACAGCTGGCAACGCAGGCACCGGAACAACCGGTAACGCCGGAACAACCGGTAACGCCGGCACAGCCGGAAATGCGGGCACAGCTGGCGGAACAGCCGGAAATGCAGGAAACCTTCCGGCTAACCAGAATGAGGTTCCGGATGTAATCGATATCGATGAGGGCAATGTCCCGTTGGCAGGCGGAACTGAGGACAGCGCAGAAAGCAGCAGCTCTGCTGACAGCAGCGCAGCATCCTCTGCATCCTCAACATCTTCTGCATCGTCCGCAGCACCTGAGACGATCACTGAGGAGGCAACTCCGCGTGCGGGCATGACAGGCGGCAAGATTGCAGCGATCGTGATCGCAATTGCAGCAGCTGCAGCAGCGGCGCTGTTCGGCGGACGCTACGTCATCAATAAGAGACGGGAAGAAGAAGCCGCATCTACGATGGAAGGCGAGAAAGAAACCTATAAGTTTGATGATGACGGCAATCTTAAGAAAAAAGACGAATAAAACACACAGGAATTAGGGATGCAGCCGTACAAAATCTTGGTTTTGTACGGCTGCTTTGGAAAGAAAACTTATGGCAAAAAAGAAGGCAAAAAATAAAAAGGGGCGGATGGCTGCGGCTGTCTGCCGCCTTTTTGGTTGTATTATACTGGCGGTTGTAATCGCTGCTTTGCTTCCGATTACGATTCCGCATTTTATGGGCTACGAGATCTTTAATGTGGTCAGCGGCAGTATGGAACCGGAGATACCGATCGGCAGTGCGGCCTATGTTAAGCCGGCGGAACCGGCATATCTCGAAAGCGGAGATATTATTGCATTTAAGAGCGAAGGCGAAGTTATCATGCATCGCGTCGTCAAGAACTTCCAGCTGGATGGATATCTCACGACACAGGGAGATGCAAATGAGCAGGAGGATCTCGGGCAGGTATTATATCAAAATGTGATCGGGAAGGTCGTAAGACATTTTCCTTATCTTGGTCAGCTGATGTGGATTCTTTCAAGCAGTACGGGTAAGGTTTTGATGATGTGCCTCGCGCTCTGCGGCGCGCTGCTCAATATTCTTGCGAGCCGGATCAAGGATGTCAGCCGTAATTCGTGAATCAGAGATGATTTCCTGCGTTTGAACAGGTTTTCTGCGATCGAAGTGACGATCCTGTAATCGAAAGGACACGTACTTAATCGAAATGGCTTGTCTGTGGATGAGCAGAGCTGAATGAAAATGAAATTTGCTGTAATCTAGTAGCATTAGGTATGAATTGTAGTATATAATAAGCATATGAGCGACGGATTTTCCAACAACTGCATACGGAAGCGGATCGGTCTGGTACTCTTAACAGTTGTACTGGCCTTTTCCCTGTTTGCGTGCGGAGACAGCCAGGAGGCGGATGCAGCCGGGACGGGGACTGAGTCCACGGCAGAGGTATCTGCATCGGCCGGGTCGGATCAGTCAGCAGCTGTGTCGGATGCATCGGGGGCAGGATCTGAGGCCACAGCGGAAGTATCCGCATCAGAATCCGAGGCCACAGCGGATGGCATTACGGCAGAATCCGAGGCGACAGCAGATTCCGCCGCATCAGATTCTGAGGCTACAGCAGAAGTATCTCCTGCAGGGAAGTCCGCAAAACAGCTGTACAGTACCGGAAGCGACGGCGGCTACACGATTCCGCCCTTCCGGGATGCGAAGTTTGATGCGGGAGCAGCCCAGAGCAACGGGCCTGCGTCAATTGACCTTTCATCCTGCAGCGAAGGATATGTTGGGATGCGCTGCGATTCGGATTCCAAAATCAAGTTTCAAGTCGTAAAAGATGACGTCACGTATACTTATTCAGTCGTGAACAGAACGGATCAGATTTTTCCGCTGCAGATGGGCAATGGACATTATGTTTTCAAAGTAATGGAAAACATTGTGGACAATAAGTATGCTGAGATTTTTAAGACGGAGACAGATGTGACGATCGCCGACCCGATGGATCCGTATCTGCGGCCCAATCAGTATTCAAATTATACTGAACAGTCGGAGAGCGTCAAGAAGGCGCGGAGCTTTGCGGAATCCGCTTCCGGTGAGGATGATTTTATTCATCAGGTATATGATTACGTCTGTAAAAATATTAAATACGATAAAGAGCGCGCGGAGTCGGTCCAGTCAGGTTATCTTCCGGATCCGGACAAGACGATGAAGGAAAAGAAGGGCATTTGCCTGGATTACGCCTGTCTGGCGGCGGCGATGCTGCGCAGCCAGGGCGTACCGACGCAGATTATTTTCGGCTATGTCGCGCCGGACGATGTATATCACGCCTGGAACAAGTTTTATACGGAAGAAGGCGGATGGACATTGGTTGAATTTAAGGTTGCCGGAAACGCGTGGAACCGGATTGATCTGACTTTTTCAGCCAATGGCGCTGATAAAAAGTTTATCGGCGACGGATCGAATTATATGGAAGCTTATTGCTATTGAGTGAATCGACAGAAATGGGAAAGGATGCACATATGAGTGCGGATAAAGCAATCAGAAAATCTGTCCTCGGCTATGCGGAGATGGGTTCCTTCTTCGAAAATATGGCGATGATGATCAAAGCCGGCATTACGGTCAATGAGGCCGCCGGCCTGCTCAAAGAGGAAACAGACCGGGACAATCAGCTGATGGTTTCCACACTGACCGGATTGAACGACCGGATGTCAGTCGGAACATCGTTCGGAGATGCGATGCGTGAGACGGGGACGTTTCCGGATTATGCAGTGGATATGGTCAGCGCGGCGGAATACACCGGACGGCTGGAGGATACATTATTCCACCTGTCGGAATACTACCGCTCGGAGGAATCGATGCGCAAGACGCTCGTTTCGGCGGTGCGGTATCCGATTATTCTGCTGGTGATGGTAATCGCTGTTCTGGTTGTTATGCTGAAACTTGTATTTCCGGCATTTTACGGTGTATACAACAACCTGACCGGAAGTCTTTCCGCATCCTCCTACCGCTACATCGATATTTCGTTTATGATCTGCAGAATCATGCTGATTGTGATGATTGTTCTTGTAGCAATTCTGATCGTGGGCGTGCTTATGTGGCAGGGCGGCAAACAGGATACGATTCGCCGTATTCTGATGAAATTCCCGGCATTTGAGCAGCTGATCAGCAATCTGGATCTCTACCGGTTTACATCCTGCTTCGACATGTTTATCTCCAGCGGTGAACTGCAGGATGAGGCGCTGAAAAAAAGTCTGCCCGTCGTCGAGACCGACGCTTTAAAGGCAAAGATCGAACGCTGCATAAAGAAAATGGAAGAGGAAGGCAAGAGCTTCTCGCAGACTTCTTACGAAGAACAGCTGTACGATGCAATCAACAACCGGATGCTGATTCCGGCGGAGCGAAGCGGCATGCTTGACTCGATTCTTCAGAAAATCATGCGCAACCTGAAGGATAACAACGATGCCTACATCAGCCGGATCGCAAACACAATCGAGCCGCTTCTGACAGGTATCCTGATGATCTTTATCGGATTGATGCTCATCAGTCTTATGATCCCGCTGATCGGCATCATGAACGGCATCGGATAAGCCCCTGTCATGGGGAAAACGCGTACACGTGCGCAGCATGTGTACAGCGAATAAACTCCTATAGAGGAATTCATATGTACAAAAAAGACCACTCCACAATCACAATTCTCGTCTGGGCGCTTCTGGCTGCAGCGCTCCTGATTGGCGTGCCGCTGTCGCGCGGCGCCGCCAGAGAGGGCGGCGATGACAGCATCCAGTCCATCCGTGAGACGGTGATGGAGCGGGCGCTGCAGTGCTATGTGATTGAGGGGGCGTATCCGCAAGATCTCGCTTATCTTGAAGATAATTATGGACTGACAATCAACAAGCGGGATTACCTTGTCATGTATACGCCGTTTGCGGAAAACCTTCCGCCGGAAGTGAAAGTTATCGACCGGCGCGTGTGAGCAGGTGTTAACGTATGAAAAAATACAGCGGAAAAATATTTGGAGATCTGATTTCTACCATCACGGTTGCAGTTCTGTTTTTTGTGATCCTGATGCTTGTGGTATTTTCGGCGGTTTCTTATCAGCGGTCGGTGGAAATTTCGGACGCGAATGGAAATACACGTGCTGTGCTGTCGTATATCATTACGGCGGTGAAAGCCAGTGAGGCGAGCCGGGTGTCAATCGAGAATACGGACGGCATGCAGGTTCTGGTGATTGAGGATGCATCCACCGGGTACGGACAGCAGATTTTTTATAAAGACGGGAAAGTGCAGGAAAGCTACGGAAAGATCGGTGAACCGGTTATCGTGGATGATGCGCTCGTGATCGGTGAAGCAAAGATGTTTGAACTGGATATGGCAGCCTATAATCTGCTGCAGGTAAAGACGGATCTCGGAAGCTCGTATGTACATATCCGTACGGCGTAGAATGGAGAATTTTGTGAAGAAGGAACGAAACATCGCATTTATCGTAGAACTGCTTCTTCTTTTCATGATCCTGATTTTTGTGATCGTGGTGATCACACAGACATTCATGAAATCCAGGGGACAGAGCCTCTATGCGCGGCATTTGACAGAAGCGGTCACGCTGGCCGAAGAAGTCGCGGAGGTTTCCGCATCAGCTGAAAATCTGAGCGAGGCGGCAGACCGGCTTGCAGCCATGGAGCAGGTGCAGGAAGTGCAGACCGGCAATGGTGTGAATGACAATCCGGCAAATGCCGGCGCCGGCGGCGGGGAAAATGGAACGGCCGGTATGACAGAAGCAACAATCGATCTTGTGATGGAATTTACAGAAGAGAACGGCGTGCCGGACCGGTACCGCCTTGAACTGGACTGGCAGGAAGAAGAGACGAGATTTGTGACAAAGCAGATTCGTGTTTATTTTGCAGAAGAGAAAGAACCGATCTATACACTTGACGCAGGAGTGTATCGGGATTCGTGAACAGATGCCGATCTGCGGGGATGCCGGTATAAAGAATGACGGTAAATTGGATCCTGTTTTATAGAGAAGAGGTGACGTAAGAACATATGAGCCATAAAATCAGACTTGGCCCGATTGCAATATTTCTGACAGTAATCGCCGCGGTGCTTGCAACGCTGGCGATGCTGACAATTGCGACATCCCGCGCGGATGCTGCAATGGCGGAGCGCTTTGCAAAAGTCACCTCGCTGCGCTATGAACTTGAGACGGACGGCAATCGTTTCCTGCAGCAGCTCGACAGCACCCTGAAGTCCGGCGGACCGGTGGAGTTGCCGGACGGCGCCGAGCAGCTTGACAATGGAAATGTGCATTATAATATAGAGAAAGAGGGCTATGCGCTGGATGTAGAGGTTGCTGTGAATCCGGAAGGAGCAGGTATGAACCCTGAAGACGATGGTGCAAATGCGAACTCCGCAGCATCAGCTGCATATGAAGTAGTCGGCTGGAAGATTACCAAGATCTGGCAGGGTGCGGATCCGTTTGAGGATCTGTGGCCGGGATTCTGATCCGGCCAGACGCGGGCACAGTAATTAAGTAAGAAAGTACAAGCCCCGGAAGCAGGGAAAAGAACCCGGGGAAAAGAAAAACAACACCAAATTGGCGGTACTGCAAGCCCCGGAAGCAGGGAAAAGAACCCGGGGAAAAGAAAAACAACGCCAAATTGGCGGTACTGCAAGCCCCGGAAGCAGGGAAAAGAACCCGGGGAAAAGA
>CAZRNI010000039.1:9505-13346 GCA_964601425.1 uncultured Eubacterium sp.
CCCGGGGAAAAGAAAAACAACGCCAAATTGGCGGTACTGCAAGCCCCGGGAGCAGAACAAAGAACCGGGGAAAAAGATAAAAACCGCCAATTCGGCGGTTCGGTAAGCCGGACGATAATAAGGAGAACAACTCACATGACGCTACACGAAATACTTCAGCGCGCCACGGAAAGCGGTGCTTCTGATATCTTTCTCATCGCAGGTCTTCCTGTCACCTATAAGGTGAAGGGAGCACAGCAGCGCGTCGGCGAGGGGATTATGAAGCCGAACGATATTATCCCGCTGATTGATGAGATCTATGAGGCCGGACGGCGTGCAAAGACAAATTATGAGAACGGCACGGATGATGATTTTTCTTTTTCTATTCCGCAGCTTGGCCGTTTCCGTGTGAATGTGTTCCGCCAGCGCGGATCGGTGGCGGCGGTGATCCGTGTGATTAAGTTTGGCATTCCGGATCCGGTGCAGCTCGGCATTCCGGAGAGCGTGCTTTCGCTCGCGGATAATAAGACAGGGCTCGTGCTGGTTGCAGGCGCGGCAGGATCGGGTAAATCCACGACGCTCGCGTGTATGATTGACCGGATCAATCAGCGCCGGGAGTGCCATGTTATTACGATGGAGGATCCGATCGAGTATCTTCACTCTCACAACAAGAGTATTGTGAGCCAGCGGGAAGTCTTTATTGATACACCGGGTTATCTGGAATCGCTGCGCTCTGCGCTCCGTGAGAGTCCGGACGTCATCCTGCTGGGAGAGATGCGCGATTATGATACGATTTCCTCGGCAATTACGGCGGCGGAGACAGGCGTGCTGCTCTTCAGTACGCTGCATACCAGCAGCGCGGCCAATACGATCAACCGGATTGTGGATGTATTTCCGGCCAATCAGCAGCTGCAGGTGCGCGGCCAGCTCGCGCAGTTGATCCGCGGCGTTGTCTGCCAGCAGCTGATCACGACGACAGACGGACATCTGCAGCCGGTATTTGAGATCCTGAAGACCAATCCGGCGATCCAGAATATGATCCGCGAAGGGAAAATGCACCAGCTGGAATCCGCGATGCAGGCCAATGCGGCGGAGGGAATGACAACGATGGACGGCAGTCTCTTTGAACTCTATCAAAAAGGTCTGATTTCGAAAGAAACGGCATTGTCAGTCTGCAACAACTATGAATTTTTAAGCAAACGGATCCGTTGATTCTGCTTATGCCGTTTTGTTAAGCAGCATCGGAATGCGACAGGTATTGTGATGAAAAAGAGACATGTAAGAAGCTCGTTGATTTATATCATTTTTACAATTCTGGTCACGGTGCTCGGCATCATCACGCTGATCAGTCTGAATCATCTGCGCAGCGGTGTTGACGAGATGCAGAGCATCACAGAGGAATACATCCAGTCGCAGCAGGCGGTCAGCAGCATGCGCGAGGCATCCGACTTTCTTACGATGCAGTCGCGCGAATATGTGGTTACCGGAAATCCCGAAAAACTGCGGGATTATCTGGAGGAAATCCATGAGACAAAGCGTCGTGACAATGCGCTGGAGGTTCTGAAGGGATATCAGCCGGACGGCGCGGCATTCCAGAAGCTGACGAGTGCAGTGGAAAGCTCAAACGCACTCGCGGAAGTCGAGATGTATGCGATGCGCATGGCTGCCGAGGGATATAACATGTCGGAGACGGAGCTGGACAATTATTTTCCCGATACTGTACTCTCGGATGAAGACGCTGTGCTGACAGATGAAGAGAAAAAGGAAAAAGCCATCGGAATGATGTTTGATGAAACCTATTCCGAGATGAAGCACGTGATCATGAATAATTCCTACATCAGTCTGGAGGAATTGATCGAGCATACCCGGGAACGCCAGGTGGACAGTTATGAGAATACCATGGCGCAGGAAAGACGCGTGCTGCGTGTTACCATTCTGATTCTTCTGGTTGTGCTGGCGATGCTGATCATCAACACGACGCTGGTGCTGCTCCCGATGAACAGCAGTGTCAGCCGGATCAAAAAACATGAACCGCTTCCGCTCAAAGGCGCCGCGGAGTATGTTTATCTGGCGGACGCCTATAATCAGATGCTGGAACAGACGCAGGAGCATCAGCAGAAGCTGTCCTACGAGGCGTCGCATGATGAACTGACGGATCTGTATAACCGCAAGATGTTTGAGGAGATGCGTCAGGAGCTGGTGGACAAGGGAATTGCCATGCTTCTGATCGATGTGGATTATTTTAAAGGCATTAATGATAACTATGGACATGCTGTCGGGGACCAGGTACTGAAAAATGTGGCGTCCATCCTCGCGCACAGCTTCCGTATGGAGGACTATGTGAGCAGAATCGGCGGGGATGAGTTTGCTGTCATTATGAAACAGATGGATGAAAAACTGCGGTATGTCGTAGAATCAAAAATTCAGCGTGTCAGAGAACAGCTGAATGCGACGGAGGGGCTGCCGCCGGTGACGCTCAGCATCGGCGTGGCATTTTCGGAGAAAGGCAACCGGGAGGATGTTTATCACAAAGCGGATCTTGCTCTGTATGATGTGAAAGAGCGCGGCCGCAACGGATATGCATTCTATGAAGCGTGGATGAGCGAGAAAGAAGCTGCCAAAAAGGCCTGAAAGAGGGAAGTTATGCTGAAAAGTCATGTGAAATTTCATTCAACAGCGGGAAAGCGACTTGTGCTGATTGTCGACGATGAGCAGGTGAACCGCGAGCTGCTCGGCTTTATCGTATCTTCTGATTTTGATGTCCTCTATGCTGCGAGCGGTGAAGAGGCCATACAGGTTTTAAAGGAGAATGCACAGCATATTTCGCTGGTTTTGCTGGACCTGATGATGCCCGGCATGGACGGATTTGATGTGATGCGGATTATGCGCAATGATCCGAAATACGAGAGGATTCCGATTCTTGTACTTACGAATGAGGAAAGTGCAGAGGTTGAAAGTCTGCGGCTCGGCGCCTCGGATTTTATCAAAAAACCGTTTCGTAATTCAGAAGTAATTATAGCCAGGATGCAGAAGGCGATTGAATTGTTTGAGGATCGCCATATCATTGAGTCGACAGAGCGGGAGCCGCTGACGGGTCTGTTTATCAAAAACTATTTCTACAGATACGCGGAGCAGTATGATCAGTATCATGGGGATGTTCCGATGGACGCCATTGCGCTGGATATCAGCCATTTTCATCTGATTAATGAGATGTACGGAAGAGATGCGGGCGACGGCGTTTTGAAGCATCTTGGTGCGTTTCTGAAAGAAGTCATCGCGCGGACAAACGGAATGGCGTGCCGTCTGGAGGCGGATAAATTTTTGATGTATCTACCGGGCGGGCAGGAGAGTTATGAAGAAATGTTCGTAAAGATCAACGAGCATTTTAACTCCTACAGCGATATCAATGTCCGTGTGCGCGGCGGCATTTATCAGGACGTCGATAAGGAAGTGGGAATTGAGCGGCGCTTTGACCGCGCGATACAGGCGGCAAATCAGATCAAAAACGATTTTACCAAGAGCTTTTCCTACTATGATATTACCAAGCATCAGCGTGAGATCTACGCCGAGCGCCTGATCAATGAATTTGACGCAGCCCTTGCGCACGATCAGTTTGAGATTTTTTATCAGCCAAAATATAATGTGCAGGGAGACGAACCGGTGCTCGCGAGCGCGGAGGCGCTGGTGCGCTGGAAGCATCCGGAACTGGGCATGGTCAGCCCCGGCATGTTTATCCCGCTGTTTGAGAAAAACGGCCTGATCCAGCGGCTGGATTATTACATCTGAGAAAAGGCTGCGCAGCACCTGCGCAAGTGGAAGGAAACTTACGGCGTCAGCATTCCGGTTTCCGTGAATGTTTCGC
>CAZRNI010000040.1:0-1840 GCA_964601425.1 uncultured Eubacterium sp.
GATCATGACTACCAAGCTGAAAGAGGTGACAGTGGGAAAACCGAAAGCAGTAACTGCGCGGACGACATAGGCAGTTGCAAAAAGGAAGGCGGATGAAGGGTCGTCTGAGAAGCCAGAAGGAGCAACGGTCAGACCAACATTTGTGAAGAAACCTGATGGAGCAGCAGCCAGACAGGAACCTGAAAAGGAAGCGGAAGCGACACCTGTAAAAAAACCGAATCCCAGAAGCGGCAGGAAATCCGTTTCAAAACAGGAGAAAAGTGGAAGCAGGAAGAAGTCTGCATCCAAAAAGCAGCCCGCAGCAGCTGCAAAACATGCTGAAAGTGGGGACAAGCTGTTTTCACTCATCGGCGGCATGATCCCGTATGAGGGGTCCATGTGGCTGGGAAGTGCCACGGAACTTGCGGAGCGGCTTCGGATGACAGATCCATCTGTTGCAATCGCGCCAATGACGCTGAGCAGAAGGCTGAACCTGATGAAGGAGAAGCTGGAAGCGGAAGGCATCTTTTATGAGAGCGGCAGGAACAGCGCCGGACGTTATCTGACCCTGACCAGAAAGCCGAAAACATTAAAGAAGTCGAAGACGGAGACAGTCCGGAAGAGCCGTAAAAAGACGGAAGGTACAGAAGTAAAGGAGAAACGGAATGCATCATGAATCAATTTCCCAGAACGGAGCGAGAGACCGACCGGAGAACCGTGGCCAGGAAAGAATCCGCCTGTCGAAAGACCGGAGAATCGCAGACCGCGTACGCGGAAAGGGCGGCGTGGAAGAGACGGCCTTCCGTCAGGCAGACAGGTCGGATGTGTTTTCCGGACGGGAGGACCGTTTTGCAGCCGGATCGGAAAAAACTGCATCCGGGGGCAGGAACCAGCGGACCCATATCCGCCGGGAATACGCACGCGCGGTCCGGGATGACCTGGGTGTGGAAGAGATGTTCAATACGGAGCACGGTTCTTTCATACCGGGTGCCGGATCCGCAGGAAGCGGAAACCGATGGAGAAGCGGGAAAGTGCATTCCGGATCGGCGTCAGCCGCGTCAAAAGCGGCCGGATATGCAGATGCCGGGCTGCATGGGGCAGGTGAGGTGCTGGATGCGGGAATCCTTCAGGATGAAGAATCAGATCCTGTATTGAAAAAGACAGCCCGTGCGGCATACGGATCTGCGCGTCTGGCATCAGATGCTGCCCGAAAAACTACGGAACTGTTCCAGTCCGGCGAGAAAAACCGCATCGGCCGGGATTTCTCAACGGAACGTGGAGCATCCCCGGGCAGACGCTCCGCTATCTGGCTGAAGCAGACTGCTTTTTATGCCAGGGAAGAGGGGATTGCTGCAGAATCAGCAGCACAGCAACAGGCAAAAGAACTCCAGCGCCATCTGATCAGAAAGCAGTACCAGACAGCGCCGGAAGGTGTGCTGTATATCCCGGTTCTGTCGAGAATCCGTGAGCGAAGGAGATACAGGAAGGAGCAGGCCGCATTGCAGAGCAGCACAGCGATTGCCAGAAAGGCGGCAGAGTTTTTTGAAACGCATCCGATGACACTCATCGTGATCCTGCTGGTTTTCATCATGGTGATCCTGTTCAGCGCGGCTGTATCGGGAGGAACCATGCTGCTGACGCACACACTGGCGCCGTCCACGCTTGGAACCACGTTTACGGCGGAAGATGAAGATATCAAAGGGGCCGACGCGGATTACCGGGCGATGGAGGCCGAGCTTGCCGGTAAGATCGGCAACCTGGAAGCGGAGTATCCCGGATATGCGTCCTATGAACTGAATGCTGCCGAGATCGGACACGATCCGTATAAACTGGCGGCAATCCTGACCATTCTCCATGATAA
>CAZRNI010000040.1:1850-5853 GCA_964601425.1 uncultured Eubacterium sp.
TGCAGGAAACACTTAAGGAAATCTTTGAACTGCAGTACAACCTGAGTACGCGTGATGAAGCAGGCGTGCCCGAGCGGAAAACCGTGCGGGTCGGTCAGTCTCTTGGAAATGTCGTGACCAGCGGGTACTGCAACTGTCCCATCTGCTGCGGCCAGTGGTCCGGCGGACCAACTGCCAGCGGCGCCATGCCGACTTCCAACCATACAATTGCGGTGGACCGGAACAATCCGATCGTGCCGATGGGTACAAAGATCGTGATGAACGGAATTGAGTATACCGTGGAGGATACCGGCAATTTTGCGCGGTACGGTGTCGCGTTTGATGTCTACTACGACAGCCACAGCGCTGCACAGCAGCACGGACACCGGACATGGGAAGCCTATATCGCAGACGACAACGGAACACAGGAAGTTGAGGTGCTCGTATCACCCGGCAGCCAGCAGTTTACAGCTGTGCTGAAAAACAACGGGCTTGACTATGTGGCGGACCAGCTTCTGTCAGAAGACCAGATTGACTGGTACAAGCTTCTGGTGGAGACGAAGGGCAACAAGCCGGATCTGTTCGCGGATGATATTTACGCGAACCCGGGCGGCGGATTAACGAATTTTTCCATTGCAGGGGAAGCGCTGTCTGATCAGAAGTTTGCCAACATGATTGCGGAGGCACAGAAATATCTGGGCATGCCGTATGTCTGGGGCGGATCCAGTCCAGCGACAAGCTTCGACTGCTCCGGATTTGTGTGCTGGGTTATCAACCACAGCGGAAACGGCTGGAATGTAGGCAGGACGACTGCGAATGGTCTCTGCAACATGCTCCCGAAGGTTCCTCTCTCGGAGGCAAAGCCGGGAGATATTCTCTTTTTCCAGGGGACCTATGCCACAGCCGGTGCAAGCCACGTCGGCATCTATGTCGGAAATAACACGATGATTCACTGCGGAAGCCCGATCCAGTATGCAAGGATCGATACACCGTATTACAGGCAGCACTTTTACTGTGTGGGCCGCCTGTCCTGAACATTAGAAGGAGGAGAAATTGATGAAGAAACGGGAACGGATCCGGGCGGAGATCGAGAAGCTTTCTGAGAGAAGAAAGCAGATCGATGCCCGGATCAAAACTTTGGAGCAGCAGTATAAGGAAGAAGAAATGATGGAGATCCAGACCATCATACGAAAGGCAAAACTGACGCCGGAGGAAGTAGAAGATCTGCTTCGTAACAAACCGGTGATCAGAAGGACTAGTAAAGAACAAAAGCAGGAGGAACAGAATTCATGAGAAAAAGAATTATGCTCGGCATTATTGCAATGACATTGCTCTGCGGTACAACCGTTATGCCGGTGGCAGCGCAGATTAAACAGCAGGAGGCGGCAGCCACTGCAAGTTCGTCATCTGCCGCTGAAGAGGAAGATGAGGATGAAGAGGACGAGGTATTTGATCCGGAGGATCTGCCGGATGAGGAAGCGGAAGAAGATGAGGAGACACCGGGACTTACGCCGGCCGGCAATATGACGCTGGTCGATGATGTAACCGTATCCTCCGGGACAAAGCAGTTTCTGACCCTGACATCCAGAGCGGGCAATTTCTATTATCTGATCATTGACCGCGACAAGGAAGGAAATGAGAACGTGCACTTCCTGAACCAGATCGATGAGCGCGACCTGCTCAGCATCATGGATGAAGACGAGGCGAAAGAACTCGAAGAGCGTATTACTATGAAAGCTGAGGAAGAGAAAGCTGCCATTGAAGCAGAAAAGGCTGCGAAAGAGCAGGCTGAAAAGGAAGCCGAGCCGGCACCGGCTCCGCAGCCGGAGCGATACTACACCATCGCAGGTTATAAGATTTCAGAAAAGCTGATACTGGCTGTCATCGGAGGTGTGATTGTACTGATGCTGATCATACTCGCGCTGATTATACTCCGTTTTCGGAAGAAGCCGGAGGAAAACAAGCCGGATCCGGATGCAGATTATGAAGATGATTACGATGACGAGATCCTGATTCCGGAAGAGAAGGTGGATGATGAGGAATGATGATTCCTTAAGATAGATATCTTAAAGGGACAGAATGCGGCGGCATGAGCTGCCGCTTACATATAAATGTTAGTTCTATTTAAGGAGCATTTATGGTAAAATAATCTTTTAAGAAGATATGCGAATCCCATAATTATGGAGAAAAAAATGAAAAAGGTTAATACGAAATCCTATTATTTGCTTCTTGCTCTTTTTTTGGCGCTTTTTATTGCAATGATAACGCCTCGCAATGTAAATGCAGATGCGCAACATCCTAATCAGGCTGAAGCAGTTGCATGGGCACAGGCAAGAGCAGCAGAATCCTGGTGTGTGGATTGGGACAATTATGCGGGCTGTCAGTGTGTAGATTTGATCCTGGCCTATTATAATTATCTTGTTGGTTATACACAGAGTGGAAATGCAATTGACTATGCCAGCAATACGCCTCCTGACGGATGGAAAATTGTGAACGAATCACCACAGCCAGGTGATGTGGTTGTATGGGGGAAATATGTAAACGCTGGAGATAATAATGTAGGAAATGAGTATACAAACAGCGAGTTCGGACATATAGGAATCGTCACAGCAATTATCGATGGCACATATATGTCTACAGTTGAAACAAATACATTATCCGGCCAACCGGCAAGTGCAAAAACAAGGCGGATCGATTCGGCACTGTGCTTTATCAGACCCAGATATGATTATGAAGCACCTGTAATATCTAATCTGGCTGCTATGTGTGTAAGCAGTAATGCAAAGCAGAAATTAACAATTAATGTTAAAGATAACATAGGTATCAAGTCTATATTTATAATGCGATATGAATTTGGCCAGGATGAATCACAGGCAAAAACAGTAGGCGCATGGCTCTCAAAAGATGATCAGAATGAGACAGAAATAAAGAGCTCTCTAGATCTTGACGCAAACGATGAAGAGGGGATTTTTTATTATAAAGTTGTAGCAAACGATAAATATCCAAACCATAGCGAAAAATACTTAGAAAGCCCCGTTCATCTGTACGAGGTAAGCACCTCGGATGCCGGTACTTACAAGGTCACTGCAGATAAAGCGATATTACATATAGCTCCGTGGGCGAAGGTGAATGGAAAATCAACGAACACAGGCGTATCGGCGCTAAAAGGAACAAAACTTGATGTTATCGGATCCTATACGAATCCGGATAATGGACATGTGTGGTATCAGATCGGGAATGAAAGGTGGATCTATTCGGAACGCGTAAAGAAATGCAGCTGGTTCAGTAATTTTTTAGATGGACTATTCTCGATTTTTGGCAGTTCACAGGGTGGATATAGTGTAGATCGAGTGGTTTATACGAACGGTCAGGTTGCAGATCCATCATCTGAGGATGAATCAAAATCATCGATTAATTATCGATTAGTCGATTCCCCGCCGGAGGAAGTAGCGACAGTCGATGATGACGGAAATGCAGAAGCACCGGCGGGATCTTATAAGGTCAGTTTTGACGCAAATGGAGGAGTCAGCAGTGCTTCACTGAAGTATGTAAAGGAAGGAAATGAGTACGGCACGTTGCCGAAGGCTTCCCGATCCGGATATAGCTTTACTGGATGGTATACCAAAGCGGAAGGCGGAACAGAGATACTGGCGAATAGTATCTGCGAAGGGGATATTACACTCTATGCGCAGTGGGTGGAAAAGCAGACAGATTCTGGTTCTTGTGGCGAGAATCTCACATATAATCTCAGGGCAGATGGAACATTGATAATTACCGGAAGCGGTGCTATGACAAGTGCGCCGTGGTATACAAAAGGACTGAATAAAAACATTGTTGAGGTCAGTCTTCCCGAGGGATTAACAAGTATATATAACAATGCATTCTGTGGATCTAATCTGTATGAAATTGTAATACCGAACAGCGTAACCAAAATTGGATCATATGCTTTTGATGGTGCATCCGGACTGAAGGGGAAAGTGACACTGTCATCTAATATAACGGATGTCGGGACATCTGCCTTCAG
>CAZRNI010000040.1:5953-13241 GCA_964601425.1 uncultured Eubacterium sp.
TTCAGAGGAACAAGCGGTGTACAGAAGGTGACACTGCCGGCGGATATCACATGGGCATATAACAGTGGAGCTGATACTTTTGCAGGCTGTGGTGCAAAAGAAATCGTGTACACAGCCGGAGAGACGGGCGTCATGACCGACGCAGCAGATAGTTGGCAGACTAATTATTATTGTGGAAGCGTCTGCTACGGAGCGCGCGCAAGCGTGGAGAAGATCACGTTTGAAGAAGGAATCACGCATATCGGTAATTATACCTGCTATTACAGTGGCAACGGAGCATACCCGAATCTGAAGCAGGTGAACTTCCCGGAGGGACTGGAAAGCATCGGAGCATATGCGTTTTATAACGCAGACGGGACGTTTGACTGTACGCTGCCGGCGAGTCTGAAGACAGTAGGCCGGTATGCATTTAGTTCCTGCGGAATCTCAGGAAACATCGCTGCGGGCTGTGAGTTTACGTCATTAGGACAATCTGCTTTTGATGGAGCATCCGGACTGCAGGGGAAAGTGACACTGTCATCTAATATAACGGATGTCGGGACATCTGCCTTCAGTGGATGCAGTTCCCTGGAAGAGATTGAGATCAAATCATCAAAAGCTGTTTTGGGAAGAGAGGCATTCAGAGGAACAAGCGGTGTACAGAAGGTGACACTGCCGGCGGATATCACATGGGAATATAGCGGCGGTGCTGATACATTTTTAGGCTGCGGAGCAAAAGAAATTGTGTATACAGCCGGAGAGACAGGCGTCATGACCGATGCCATGCAAGGGATCGCGAACAATTGTTATACAGGAGGCGTATGCTACGGAACGCGGGCAAATGTGGAGAAGATCACGTTTGCGGAAGGAATCACGCATATCGGAAATTATACCTGCTATTGTAGCAGCAAAGATTATCCGAACCTCAAACAAATTATTCTGCCGGATTCACTGACCAGCATCGGAAGCAACGCATTTTATAATACAAATTCTCTCACGGCCGTACAGTTCCCGGAGGGAATCACAACGCTTAACAGTACTTCCTTCTATGGTCTGGCATCGGGTGCTAAGTTCTATGGCTATAAAGATACTCGTGCCGAAAGCTATGCTTCGGAAAAGAATTACACCTTTGTTCCGCTTTATGATCCTGAAATCAGCGGAATTGATGATGGTGATGAACTGAAGAGAGGTGAGACATATCAGCTGAGTGTATCAACCTGCACGGGAATCGATACCTATACAGATGAAGCTGACTGGAGTATCGAAGGGCAGGAATTTGAAGGAACCACGATTGATCAGACAGGAAAACTGGTTGTTGATCCGGATGAGACGGCTGAAGCGCTTACCATTACGGCGTCCGTCGAAGACCATGCAAATTCGGTGAATGTTTCTGTCAAACAGGAAACGTATCAGGTCCGCTTTACCGGCGAAATTGAGAAAGAACTGGAACTGAAGCGGGGGCAGAAAGTCAGCAGACCGACAGATGAAGAGGAAGTCGGATATCAGTATTCGTATGTGACCGTGACAGACGGTGAAGAGAAAACGCTTGCGGATGAGAACTGGGAACTGAAGGTTCTTTCGGATATTACGATTCAGGTTTCCAGAGAGCTCAAAACATTTACAGTTACGTTCATCCCGGGTGAAGGTCATTTCAATGAAGAGGGTATGGACAGCAGTACCTATGGATATGGCGAAAAACTCACAAATATGCCGGTTCCGGTACGGGATGAATATGATTTCACAGGCTGGTATACTTCGGAAGCAGATACGGGAGCAGAAGTGACAGAAGAAGATACCTGTACGGCTGATATGATCCTGTATGCACACTGGATTCCGCATGAACATCAGTGGGACGAGGGAACTATTACGACAGATCCAACCTGTACGGAAGCTGGCGTCATGACTTATACATGTACCTGCGGAGAGACAAGGGAAGAACCGATTGAAGCATTGGGACATGATTATCAGGCGGAAGTGACTACAGAGCCGGGTTGTACGGAAGAAGGTGTGAAGACCTTTACGTGCAGTCGCTGCAATGATAGTTATACGGAGCCGATTCCTGCGACAGATCATATCTGGAACGAAGATTACACCGTTGATAAAGAAGCCACCTGCACAGAGGAAGGATCTGAATCGAAGCACTGCTCTGTGTGCGATATTGTACAGGAAGGCAGTCAACGTGTTATTGAGAAGCTGCCGCATAGCTACGGTGAATGGTCTGTAACAAAAGAAGCTGCCTGCACCGAAGCGGGAAGCAGAGAAAAGATATGTACGGGATGCGGCGACAAGGTAACGGAGGATATTCCTGCAACCGGTCATATTTACGGAGAATGGACATCAAACGGTGAATCCGGACATACCCGTATCTGTGCAAATGATGCCTCCCATACAGAGAGCGAGCCGCATTCGTTCGGTGACTGGGAAACTGCAAAAGAAGCCACTTACGAGCAGACCGGCATGAAAGAACGTGTATGTACTGACTGTGGTTACAAAGAACAGGAAGAAATACCGAAGCTGGAGAAGAGCGCAGATCAGATTGCTGCAGAGAGTGCGGAAGCAGTGATTAACAGCTTACCGTCCACCATCAGTACATCTGATGAAGCTGCAATTCAGGAAGCAAGGGCTGCATACAATTCGCTGAGTGAGGATCAGAAGAAACTGATTCCCACAGAGGTAGTGAATAAGCTGACACAGGCTGAATCGAAGATCACAACGCTGAAAGAAGCAGCGAAGCAGGAGACTGGTTCTACTACGCCTGCGGCAGCACCGGCAACAACACCGGCATCAGCACCTGCGACTGACACAGCAGCGTCAGGTCCTGCGGTTGGCACAGCTGTTAACGTTGCTGGGCAAACGGTTACTGTCACAAGCCAGGCAACAGTAATATTTACAAAAGCGGCAAACAAAAAAGCTGTTACGGTTCCGGAAACTATGATCATTAACGGAAAGAAATATACCGTAACAGGAATCGCCGCCAAGGCCTTTACCGGAAAGAAGATCAAGACAGTAACAGTCGGTAAGAGTATCACGACGATCAGCAAGAACGCATTTGCAAAGAGCAAAGTAACGAAACTGATTATTAAGACAAAGAACTTATCGAAGAAATCAGTCAAAGGGGCTCTGAAGGGCTCTAAGGTAAAGACGGTACAAGTGAAGGTCGGAAACAAGAAAGTAAACAAGAAATTTGTGAAAACCTATAAAAAGATCTTCACAAAGAAAAATGCAGGAAAGAAAGTAACGTTGAAATAACGAATGTTATGCTGAAGCCGGTGAAGAGCCGGCTTCGCATTATATTCCGGTAAAGGAAGGGTATATGCAGTACGATCATATTCAAGTAAATACACAGAGCAGCATTCGGATAGAAGGTTCAAAAACGATATATTTTGATCCGTTTCAGATTGGAACAGCTTCAAAAGATGCTGATCTCATCTGTATAACGCATGCGCATTATGATCATTTTGATCCGGACTCCATAGCGAAAGTGTGCAGGAAGGATACAGAACTTATTGCTCCTGTGGGGATGAAAGAGGAACTGGAAAAGCTGGCAGCAGATGAGAAGCTGCATTTGCTGTCCCCGGGAGATAAATTTGAGGGTGCGGATCTTTTGATCTCAGCCCTTCCGGCATATAATAAACTAAAACCGTTTCATCCAAGACGAAATGGCTGGCTTGGGTATATATTGGAACTGGACGGAGTCAGTTATTATATCGCCGGTGATACTGATGCGGTAAAAGAACTGCAGGATATAAAATGTGACGTTGCGCTGATTCCGATCGGAGGAACGTATACAATGACTGCAAAAGAGGCTGCCGGACTGATCAATAAAATGAAACCAACAGCGGTAATTCCGATTCATTATGGAAGTATTGTTGGGAAACCGAAAGATGCAGAAACATTTAAGAAACTGGTGGATTCTGATATTCAGGTAGTAATAAAACTGGGCTAAGGTTGACCGGGGTGAAAAACTATGTGCTGCAGATATTGAATGGAGGAGTCTCCTGAACTCCGGCCCATCGTCGAGGAAATGAATCGTTCGCCGCTTGTGAGGCGGTGGCAAAACACGACCGGAATGATCACATCCGGTGAGATCCGACCGACGGATGTCGTGCCGGTGATCGCGCCGAACAAAAACGGAATCCGGGCGGTATACCCGATTTTGCATCATCAATAATACCTACATAGCGGCTTCGCAATCACGCGCAGCCGCTAAATTTATGCCCTGAAGGAGGAATCATCATGTCTGGAAATGAAACCATTACTCTGACACCCGACGAACTGCAGCTGCTTCTGGAAGCTATGGGAGATAAGGAATTCATCCTGACTATTCCATTGACGCTGGATGACCTGACGGAGGAGGAAATCAATGCCGAAAGAGAAGCCTTTTAAGCTGGATCAGGTTTCGATCCGTATGGTAATGGATCCGCCTCTGTATTCTGATGTACCGCTGACCACGCCGGAAGCAGCAATTAAGGTACTGCAGGATGTTTTCAAGGATTATGACCGCGAGGTTGTCTGCCTGGTCAACCTGAAGAACAATATGCAGCCGGTCAATCTGAATATTGTCAGCATCGGTGTGATCGATCAGGCGATCATCCATCCGCGGGAACTGCTGAAAAGCTCTATTCTGTCCAATGCGTCTTCGGTGCTGATCATGCATAATCATCCATCCGGCAATCTGGCACCCTCCGCTCTGGATATTTCCATGACGGACCGCCTGCAGCAGGTCTTTACCCTGATGGGGATCGATCTTGTGGATCATATCATTATCGGGAACAGCGACAATTATTACTCGTTCCGCGAGCAGCAGGAGATGCCGGTCGGACAGCCGCATTATACGGAGGAACTGGCAGAGATCCGGCTGAAGGAACAGTTCCCGCTGCGGCCGGAGCCGGCATCCGTGCTGGAGCAGCTGCACAATGCAAAAGAAGAAAACAGGTCTTCTGCAGATAAGCCGGCAGAAAAAACAATGAAGAAATCAGTACACAAAACTACAGGTCGGGACGATCCCGGTAGATAGGAGGAACGGAACGATATGCCAACACAATACAAACTAGTGATTACAGAAAAGCCGTCTGTTGCGAAAGCCTATGCCGATGTACTCGGTGCAAGGGGAAAGCAGGACGGCTATTTTAGTGGAAATGGATATCTCATCAGCTGGTGCGTGGGCCATCTCGTAGAACTGGTCATGCCGCAGGACTATGATGAGAAGTATCGGAAATGGCTGGCAGAGGACCTGCCGATCATTCCGGAGAAATGGAAATACCGGGTTACGGCATCCACCAGAAAACAGTTCAATATTCTGGGGAAGCTGATGAAGCGGAAGGATGTCAAAGAAATCCTGTGTGCGACAGATGCCGGCCGTGAGGGAGAACTGATCTTTCGTCTGGTTTATCAGAAAGCAGGCTGTAAAAAGCCGTTCCGAAGAATCTGGCTGTCTTCCATGGAGGATGCGGCCATCAGAGAAGCCTTTGCCAATCCGCGGCCGGGATCTGACTATAACAACTTGTTTGAAGCAGCGCGCTGCCGGGAGCAGGCCGACTGGATTGTCGGAATCAATGCGACCCGGCTTTTTTCATGCCTGTATCGCGAAACGCTGAATATCGGACGTGTCATGACGCCAACGCTCTCCATGGTGGTCAGGCGGGAAGTGGAGATTCAGGAGTTTGTCACGGAACAATATTACGTGGTGCGTCTCACTGCGCAGGGTATGGCTTTTGACAGCAGAAAGATCAAAAACAGGGAGGAGGCCATGCAACTTGCCAGAGCCTGCAGGGCGGCGGGAACCGCCATTGTGCAGGAGATCTCCACAACCCGGAAAAAGGAAAATCCGCCGCTTCTATATGATCTGACTTCCCTGCAGAGAGAGGCGAATAAGCGCTTTGGATTTTCTGGCCAGCAGACGCTGGATTACGCGCAGAGCCTGTATGAAAAGAAGCTGCTCACCTACCCGAGGACAGACAGCAGGTATATTATCTCCGATATGGAAGATGCGATTTCTCCGCTGATCCGGAAAACTGTGGAGTCAGTAACCGGACTTGCAGGAGAAAAACAGCTGCATACGGGAAGACTGGTCAATGATGCAGGCGTGACAGATCACAGTGCATTGCTTCCAACAACAAATGCAGCTGCAGTGGATCTGAATGCGCTGCCTTCCGGGGAGAGGCTTCTCCTGCAAATGGTGATGAATCGTCTTCTGGCGGCCACTTCTGTCCCGTACAGTTATGAAGAGACAAAGGTCACGGTTTCCTGCGGAGGCGAAGATTTTACGGCGGCCGGCAGACAAATTCTCGAGCAGGGCTGGAAGAAATATGAGCCGGAAAAGACAAAGGAAACGATCCTTCCGGCATTCAAAAGAAAAATGCAGCTGCGACCGGAAGAGATCGCCATCAAAAACGGCCAGACCAGACCGCCGGCAAGATTCACAGAAGGAACGCTCCTGCATGCGATGGAAACGGCCGGAAAGGATGAAATCCCGGAAGAAGCAGAGCGGTCCGGGATCGGGACACCGGCAACAAGAGCAGGGATCATCGAAAAGCTGGTTCGGATCGGGTTCCTGAAACGTGAGGGTGATAAGAAGACAAAAGCACTGTCACCTACGGAGCGTGGAATGTTTCTGGTCAGCGTTCTGCCGGAGCAACTGAAGTCAGCTGCCATGACAGCTGACTGGGAGAAGAAGCTGCTGGCAATTGAGAGAGGAGAGCTTTCACCAGAGCATTTCATGTGGGAGATCGGCGCCTTTACCAGAGCGCTTGTCAGGGAGCAAAAGGAACTGCAGCACAAGACTGATGGATCCGGAGAAAGAAGGAAAAATAATCGGGAGATGAATAAGACCGGAGATCTCTCTGGAAGGAGGCCGGTATGAGTGTACCGATCATGACGCCGGATCAGCTGCGACGCGCGAAGCGCCTGATCCGAAATGAATGCTGTAATTATGATACTGAGCATAATGAGTGTTTTGCGCTGGATGAAGGAGATGGATGTGTCTGTATACAGTCCATCTCTTATTCTTTGCTGTGCCGGTGGTTCCAGGAGGCAGTGCTGCCATTGGATGAAAAGCTGATGATGGAACTCCTTACGCCTGCAGATACGAGACGTTGCGAGATATGCGGAAAGGAATTTGTTCCGACCGGCAGATCTTCCCGATATTGCAAAGCATGTGCGGTCAGGCGTCGACGGCAGCTTGACCGCGAGCGAAAACGTAAGGTCCGCGGCAAAACGAAATAGGGTATATCTGTCCGCTTTCATGGCCTTTAAGACCCGCATAAAACAATTTCTTTTTTCTTCCAAACCAGAGGGATCAGATCAATTT
>CAZRNI010000041.1:0-13215 GCA_964601425.1 uncultured Eubacterium sp.
CGGAGCATTACTGTCTTCAATCTGGTAAAATCCGGCAAGGACACCCGGATAATCCTTCTGCAGCAGCCGGATCAGACTGACAGCAAGATCATCCGTATTTAAAATATCCTGACGGATGGAACCTGTCATCGCAAGCAGTTCGCCGACATGCGGATCTTCAAATTTCGGCCAGAGTATTCCCGGGGTATCAAGAAGATCCAGGCCGTTTTTCAGATGAATCCACTGCTTTCCCTTGGTGACGCCGGGCTGATTGCCGGTTTTTGTCGATGCCCGTCCGGCAACTGTATTGATGAATGTGGATTTACCGACATTCGGAATACCTGCTACCATTGCGCGGATCGGTTTATTTTTAAATCCGCGTCTTTTGTTGCGCTCAATCCTCTCCCTGCATGCCTCCTGGATCAGTGCATTGATCTTATTCAGATCCGAACGTTTCCGGGAATCTGCCAGCAGAACCGTGTATCCTTCTTTCTGAAATGCAGAAAGCCAGGCTCGATTAGCCGCTTCATCGGCCATATCCGCCTTGTTCAGAACAATTAATCTCGCCTTCCCCTGCCCGAGCTTCTGAATATCCGGATTTCGGCTGGCCGCCGGTATCCTTGCGTCAGCCAGTTCGATAATCAGGTCAACCAGTTTCAGATCCTCCTGCATCTGGCGCTTCGCCTTTGTCATATGTCCGGGATACCATTGTATATCATTCATCTTATACGCCTCCGCATTCTTGTAATTATCCGTATATCGAAAACGAGGATTCCCGCAAAGGAATCCTCGTCTTATATCCGTTTTCAGTTCGGTTAATCAGCGCATCAGCTCTTTAACCTTAGCTGCCTTACCGACACGGTCTCTCAGATAGAACAGTTTCGCACGTCTTACTTTACCGCGGCGAACAACTTCAATCTTTTCAACGTTCGGAGAATGCAGCGGCCATGTCTTCTCGACACCGATTCCGTTGGAGGTCTTACGAACAGTAAATGTCTCACGGTTTCCGCCGCCCTGACGCTTAATGACTACACCTTCAAAAATCTGGATACGCTCGCGGTTTCCTTCTTTGATCTTACCGTGTACACGAATGGTATCGCCTACACGAAACGGTGTTACTTCGCTCTTAAGCTGCTCTTCTTCGATTTTTTTGATAATCTCATTCATAACAAATCTCTCCTTTTAACAATCTATGGATGTTCTTATCACCGATTAACGTGACAGCGGACCATCTGATAATTTATACTGCAGAAATGAATCTGCGGTTCATCCGACCCACATCATAACCACATGGAATTTCGGACAACATATGATATTATATCTGAACACTGACAGAAATGCAACTATAAATTTGCACGTATACTAAGTGCCAGCTGTGTCAGGCATGCATCGTCGGATGACGCTTCCGCATCATACTTTCCTGCCGGGCAAAATCCTCTGCTTTCCCAGAATCCATTCTGCTGCTCAAAGATCTCTTCTGAATCATGACATGACGCTTTTTCTCCCGTTTCAGAAGGTACAGGATCTGTTATGACCATGATCATCTCTGTATTCATCCCGTAAATCTTTTCCGGAACAGATCGGCCCGCCGCATCATCTGTTACAAGAAGCAGAAGATCGTTCTGCGAAAGTTCCCGCTTCTTTCTTCGCAGCGTATTCCTGTTATAATTCAGCAATTCTCCGTAACGCGACACACGGGCCAGCAGTGCTTCCGCAAATGTTCCCACACTATCTGCGCCATACCAGACGCATATGATTCTGCGGGCTCTGGCAAGCAGATCCGGCCGCCGCTCTCCGGTCCGGCGAATTGCTTCCCCGTACCGCCAGCGTTCGACCTTTTTATGATCACCTGACAGCAGTACGGCAGGGACTTTTTTATCATGCCATATTTCAGGCCGTGTGTAATGCGGGTATTCCAGGAGATTGTCCTGCATAGACTCAAAATCTGCCGAAGTATCATTTCCAAGTACACCCGGAACAAATCTGGAAACAGCATCAATCAGAACCAGTGCACCAAGCTCTCCTCCGGTCAGTACATAATCTCCGATCGAAATATAATCCGTTACCACCTCTTCAAGCACACGCTCATCAATACCTTCATAATGACCGCAGAGCAATATCAGTTCTTCTTCCAGCGCAAGGGATTCTACTTTTGTCTGCGTCAGCACTTCAGCCTGCGGTGTCAGATAAATCACACGCGGACGGCGTTTCTCCTCTGTCGTGCATCTTCCGGAGCTGCGATTCACAGCATGACAGACAGCCTGATAAACAGGCTCTGCCTCCATTACCATCCCGGCGCCGCCCCCGTAAGGATAATCATCCACCCGTCCATGTTTATTGTTCGAAAAATCACGAATACAAACCGTGTCAACAGAAATGATTCCATTTCTGATGGCACGGCCGATAACACTGTTTTTCACTGCTTCCTGTATCATTTCCGGAAACAGTGTGACAACCTGAAAGTTCATAAGCAGTTCACATGTAAATATATTTGCCTGTAATAAATGCCGGCAGAATCAGTCATTTAATCCGAGCAGTCCGGGCAGCAAATGTACTGTCGCCACTTCAGTCTCAAGATCTATGTGAATCCTGCATGGGGGAATGACCGGTATCAGTATTTCACCGTGTTTTTCCCCTTTTACAACATACACATCATTTGCAGCGGTCTGCATGACGTCCGTAATGTTTCCAAGTACCTCGCCTTCCTCTGTCTTTACTGTAAGCCCGATCAGATCAGCGATAAAGTATTCATTCTCGGCAAGCGGAAGCGCCTGCTCCCTGCTGACAAGCAGATCACATTTTCGGTAGAGATTTGCTTCGTCCATGCTGCCGATCCCTGACAGCTTCAGGATAACCATGTTCTTATGATATTTCACATGTTCGACAGTGCGTTCCTGATAGCCGCCGGGCAAATCAAGCAGAACTGTATCCAGCTCCGAAAATCTGCGCGGCTCATCAGTCGTTGGAAAAACATTTACTTCTCCATGAACGCCGTGCGGTGATGTGATTACGCCGACACGAAAATAGGACTGTTTACTCAATAATATCTACAATCACTTTCTTATCCGTTCTGGAGGCGGCAGCTTTCACAACAGAACGGATTGCTTTCGCGATCCGCCCGCGTCTTCCGATCACTTTTCCCATGTCGGATTCCGCCACCTTCAGCTCGATCTTGATGTCATCTCCGCGCTCCGTCTCCGTAACTTCAACTGCTTCCGGATGTTCAACCAGCGCTTTTGCGATGACCTCTACCAGTTCTTTCATAAGCCACCTCCAGCAAAATTACTTTTCAATGCCGGCAAGTTTAAAGATTTTCTGTACGACTTCTGTCGGCTGTGCACCGTTGTTGAGCCATTTCTTTGCAGCTTCCTCATTGACACTGAATGCACTCGGATCCTGATTCGGATCATAAGTTCCGATCTCCTCGATGAATCTGCCGTCACGCGGTGATGTAGCATTAGCTACTACGATTCTGTAGTACGGTGCCTTCTTCTGTCCCATTCTCTTCAGACGGATTTTTACTGACATTTTTCAATTCCTCCATTTTTATCTTTAATATTAATTTATATATAGAACAAAGTGCAGTGCACTTGTATTCCCGTATTATCAGGTTTTACAAAACAAATCAGAACGGAAGTCCGAATCCTCCGAATCCGCGCTTGCCCTTCTTCATCATGCCGGGCATCTGTTTCATCATTTTCCTTGTCTGGTTGAACTGCTTTACGAAGCGGTTTACATCAGCGACGTCAACGCCTGCGCCTTTTGCAATTCTGTTTTTGCGCGACGGATTTAAAAGATCAGGATTGGAACGCTCTGCCGGCGTCATGGAATGAATCATTGCTTCTTTCCGGGCCATGTCCTTTTCATCGATCATGCCCTCAATATCCTTCATTTTTCCGCCGAAACCGGGCAGCATTTTCAGAACTCCTGAAATTCCGCCCATATTCTGCATTTGCTGCATGCTCTCGAGATAATCATCAAAGCTGAATTCCGCCTTTCTGATCCGCTGTTCCATCTCGCGCGCTTTTTCCTGATCAATACTGGCTTCCGCCTTTTCGATCAGGCTCATGATATCGCCCATACCCAGAATGCGGTCAGCCATCCTGTCCGGATGAAACGGCTCGAGATCAGAGAGTTTCTCACCCATACCGACATACAGCAGCGGTTTGCCGCACACTGCCTTAATAGACAGGGCTGCGCCGCCTCTGGAATCACCGTCCATCTTTGTCAGGATTACGCCGTCTATGCCGACCTGCTCACTAAAAGCAGATGCAACATTAACCGCTTCCTGACCTGTCATGGCGTCGACCACCAAAAGTGAAACATCGACTTGAACCGCTTCACGGATCGCCTGCAGTTCCTGCATCATATCTTCGTCGATCTGAAGCCGTCCGGCTGTATCAAGCAATACAACATCATAGTTTTCATGCTTCGCCTTTTCAACAGCTGCCTTTGCAATATCAACCGGGCTGTGCTGGTCGCCCATCGAGAAAACGTCAACACCCATCTTCTCGCCGTTGACCTGAAGCTGTTTGATTGCTGCAGGACGGTATACGTCTCCTGCAACCAGCAGCGGCTTTCTGCCCTTTGCCTTCAACTGTCCGCCGAGCTTTGCAGCTGTCGTTGTTTTACCTGCACCCTGAAGTCCCACCATCATAATCACGGTGAGCTCGCCGGCCGGATTAAGCGGCATTTCTGTCATTTCGGAACCCATCAGGCTTACCAGTTCATCGTGAACGATTTTGACAACCATCTGACCGGGATTCAGGCCGTTCATTACATCTTCGCCGACCGCCTTCTCCTGCACCGTCTTTGTAAAGCTTCTTACGACCTTAAAATTGACGTCCGCTTCCAGCAACGCAAGTTTTACCTCGCGCAGCGCCTCTTTTACATCTGCCTCTGTCAGACGGCCTTTGCTGCGCAGATTTTTGAATACATTCTGCAGTTTATCAGTCAAACTTTCAAATGCCATATATTATAATTCCTCACGTATCGCTATTGCCACAGCCTGAATCTGCTTCAGCCGTTCTGCGGAAACACTGCCGGATGCATCCGGATCCGCCAGTTCCAGTATCTCGTCTACACGGCTTCGGATCCCGACGAACTTTTCCACCAGATGAAGTCTTGCTTCATAATCCTCAAGAATCCGGTCACACCGCCGCATCAGATCATGAACTCCCTGGCGGCTGATTCCCTCATCCCGCGCTACTTCGCTGATCGAAAAATCGTCAAATACAATTTCCTGATAAATCTGCTTCTGATGTTCCGTCAGCAACTCGCCGTAAAAATCAAACAGCAGAGAACGCTTTACAAATGTTTCCATTCTTAAATCTCCGCATGAAAGTGGTGGGTACTCTCATACCCACCGCCTAATATTACGCGATATGCCTATCCGTGTCAAGTGTTTTTTCTTGACGCCTCTTCCGGACAACTCAGACTCACCGCATATCCAGTTCTTTATATTTTCTGTGATGTCCGACATATTTATAAGCCGGACGTATGATTTTGCCGCTGTTAACCATTTCCTCGATCCTGTGCGCGGACCAGCCGGAAATACGTGCAATCGCAAACAGCGGTGTAAACAGCTCCTTCGGGAAATCCATCATGGTGTAAACAAATCCGCTGTAAAAGTCAACATTTGCACACATCGGCTTCAGCATATTCCGTTTTTCCTGTGTACACGCCTTGCCGATCTCCTCTACCAGCTCATAGAGATGGAATTCTTCTTCCATGCCCTTCTCGATGGAGAGCTGACGCGCATACTCTTTCAGAATCACAGCACGCGGATCGGATTTTGTATAAACTGCGTGACCGATGCCATAGATCAGCCCGGACCTGTCAAATGCACGCTTATCCAGCATTTTGTTCAGATACGTGCGGATCTCCGTCTCACTGCCCCAATTGGAAACATGCTCCTTGATATCCTTGAACATCTCCTGTACTGTGAGGTTGGCACCGCCGTGTCTCGGGCCTTTCAGTGAGCCGAGTGAGGCTGCCGTAGCCGAATACGTATCCGTACCGGTCGAAGAAACGACATGCGTCGTAAATGTAGAGTTGTTACCGCCGCCATGCTCTGCATGCAGGATCAGTGCGACGTCAAGTACGCGCGCTTCCAGATCTGTATACTGTCCATCCGGATGCAGCATCTGCAGAAGATTTTCCGCCAGCGACAGTTTGGGATCGGGATTACGGATCACCAGATTCTGCCCTTTCAAATAATGACGGTATGCATGATAGCTGTATACTGCCAGCAGAGGCATTTTTGCAACCAGGCTCAAGGACTGTCTGACAAGATTCTGTACATCGATCCGCTCCGGCTCGGGATCATAGGAGTACAGGGACAGTACACATTTCTGCAGAGAATTCATGATATTTTTACTCGGAGAACGCATGATATAATCACGTGTAAAATCTCCGGGGAGTTCTCTGAAGTCCGTCAGAATCTCAATAAACTCATCCAGTTCTTCTTTTTTGGGAAGACTGCCAAACATCAGCAGATACGATATTTCCTCAAATCCAAACCGGCGGTTCTTGATCCCGCGGACAAGATCCATCATATTATATCCCTGATAATAGAGACGTCCTTCATCCGGACGCAGGCTTCCCGATGTAGTTGTCTTATAGCCGACAACATCTGAGATTTCCGTCAGGCCGGTCAGTACGCCGCGGCCGCTTGCATCACGGAGTCCCCGCTTTACATCGTACTCCTGATACAATGCCATATTGATTTTTCCTGATTTTCTTCCTTTTTCTACGAGAACTTCAAGATCTCTGGCTGTATGATTCATTTCCACAGGTCTCCAGCTCCTTTCTGCTTTCCTGCCTTTTTAATTTACTGCTTTCAGACTTCCGGGGAGGCGCTTAATACAGTCATTTACAGCTACCGCACGCATATCCTGTGACTCATACAGGTGCAGTGCCGGCACATATTCTGTCTGATTCAGCATACGGAATGTCAAATTGTCTTCCGCCGTGCGAACCATATGTCCGACAAACATAACGCCATAGAGATGATACTGTGCCGGCTGTTCTGATGACAGCAGCTCCTCTGTCTGTTCTTTGCTTTCGTCTTCTGTTTTCTGTTCTTCCGCCGCCTGTCCTGCCGGACCGGATGTTTCCGTTTCTTCTGCAGCTGTCTGTTGTACCGGATTTTCAACAAGATCGCACTCATAATACAACGCCAGAAGATTCGGTGTCTTTTCACTGATTACCTCTGTGCAGTCAAGTGAACCGCTGTCCGCGTAAAACGTATTCTGGTCTGTAAAATGAATGTTTGCCGCCTGCAGGCCTGCCTCTTCCGGATTAAACTGTTCTTCCTCTTCCGATTCCGGTACAACTGTTATGCCGGAAAAAGCATCATTTTCCTGCAGTGCCTTCTCACACTGGCTGAGGATCCGCTCCTGATCCTTCCCGCTCAGCTCATCTGCACGCATGATGAAGGTATCGGTACCTTCTACCGTAAACTGCTTACTATCTTTCGCAGCTCTTGTACCCTCCGGCAGTTCAGTCTCCACGGGATCGATTGTCACGGTTACCTGATCTCCTGCTTTCAGATGATCAGCCGGCGAAACCGAGCATACGACATATGCGTCCCCGGACTCATAAAAAACGCGTTCATCCGTTGTAATATATGGAGAAATTCCCGCAAAATCAAGCTTCAGATCTGCAAAAAGATCCAATTCCCTGATCTCCTCAAGATTCTCAACCGTTATTTCTTCACGGTCTCCTGTAAATGCAATTCCGTAGTGCTTCAGCTCTTCATTATTATAAGAAAACTGAACCTTGACAACATCCCCGTTGGAAAGCCCCTCCGTTTCAGAAACAGAAAGATCAAATAACTGGTCAATAAATGCTCCGCTCTCACCGGAATTAACCGCCTCTGTCAAAGCGGCATAGGCATCATGATCTTTCTTCTTCAGCTGTGGAAGAATATCTTCTGCGAGGCCGTTTTTGTTAACGGTGATGTCCATGACAGCTTCTCCGTCATATCCGGAAATCGTGTAATCAAGATATGCACGAAGATCATAGATCACCGGTTTGCTGTGACGGATAAAAAAAACAATCAAAAAGATGATGAGCGCCGCCGCGGCAATTCCTGCAAGTACGCGCAGAAACTTAACAAATCCCTTCATAATATTTCATTCCCCTTTTATCAAACAGGAATAACTCCCAAAGCATAATTATCTTCTTTTTATTTCCTGTAAACCATAATCATACAGGATTTTTTTTTCAATTACAAGTTCATATGCCAAAGAGATGTCAATCAGATGTTAAAATGAGATATCATCCGGGTTTTGACACTTGCAATCGCGATATGTTTTTGCTACTGTAAAACAGATAGCAAAAATGCCGAAATAGCGCAGTGACACGGCTATTTCGGCATTAAAAAAGCCGGAAATCAGACTCGAACTGACGACCCCTTCATTACGAGTGAAGTGCTCTACCAACTGAGCTATTCCGGCCTGTGCTGACGCACAAACCATATTATACATGATTCAGAGAAAAATTCAACCAGATTTTTGAGGAAGCCATGAACAAAGATATTGAAGCGCGTAATATCTCCATGCTCACAGAACATTTTCTAAATGGATGCAAGCAAAATTGTATCCAGAAACTCGGCCTGGAAGTCGAGCATTTTCTGATCGAAAAAACCTCCGGCAGATCTGTTACTTACTATGAGCCGCACGGCACAGAGTGGCTCCTGCAGCAGCTGCAGCCATATTTCCCTGCAGCCGAAGAACACAACGGACATTTGCTGGGCTTTCACAACAATGACTATTCCATCTCTCTGGAGCCTGCGGCGCAAATCGAGATCAGCATTGCTCCCCGTGAGAACCCGGCGGCAATCCGGCAGATTTATCTTTCCTTCCGTGAGCTGCTCCGCCCCTTTCTGGAACAGCAGGGCTATGAACTGGTGACCGCCGGATATCAGCCGGTAAACCGTGTGAATGATCTTCCGCTGATTCCGAAAGAGCGCTATGCATTTATGGACCGTTACTTTCAGACGGTTGATACCCGCGGCAGGAACATGATGCGCGGCACGGCTTCCGCCCAGATTTCAGTTGACTACACCAGCGAGCGGGATTTTGTCAGTAAAATCAGGTGTGCTTATCTTCTGATGCCTGCAATTAAGCTTCTGACGGACAATACCGGTGTTTTTGAAAACAAGCCATGGAATAACTGGCTGTGCCGCACGGAAATATGGAATCATGTTGACAGCGCCCGGTGCGGAATCATTCCGGGACTATTCGAACCGGATTTCGGGTTTAAGAAGTACGCCGAATACATATGGCATCTGCCCCCGATCTTTGTTCCGTCCGCAGATACCGGTACCTACGGAACTGCCTCCGGCAAGCCCATGAAAAACGGAAACGCCGGCGCGCCGGTATATACCGGCCCTGCACCGGTCTCGGAGCTCTGGAAAGACCGCCTGTTTAGCCGGGATGACATCGATCATGTTCTTTCCATGGCATTTCCGGATGTACGTCTGAAAAACTATATCGAGATCCGAGGTGCCGACAGTATGCCGCTGCCGTATCTTATGGGTTATCTTGCGCTGATCAAGGGTATTTTCTTTCACCGCAGCGCAATCAATGCCGTAATGGATCAGTTTGAGTCTATCCGCGAAGCTGATATTAAAGCTGCTGAGAACAGTTTGATGAAAAAAGGTTATTCCGGAGAAATCTATGGGATTCCGGCACAGGAGTTTATTCATAAAGTACTCATCCTGGCCGAATCCACTCTCACACCTGATGAAAAAGAAATGCTTGCGCCAATGCATGTACTTTGTGAAACCAAACACACACTGCACGATTAACGAACATTCAAAAGGAATATAAATGAAAGCAATCTACGAAGAATATAAAAAAGAAATCGAAGCACATCCGGCCGAAAATGCTGCGGCGGCGCAGGAAATCCGCAGATATCTGACCGACCACGGCATCGTATATCACGGAAACACGGTACGGACGCTCGGTATTCCGAATATCTACACCCGTGAAGAAATTGAACACTTCGACAACATCGTCAATACCACCTACGGGATTTTTGAAAAAATCATCAATGCCTATCTGGAGGACCCGGCTTACCGGAGCCTGTTTCCCTTCAGCGCGGAGCTGGAGGAACTGATTCTCACGCCGCGCGGATATGACTGTCTTCTTCCCATCACCCGGATGGACATCTTCTATGATGATGACACGAAGGATTTCAAATTCTGCGAGATCAATACAGACGGCACCAGTGCCATGAACGAAGACCGCGTTATGAATGAAGCACTCGCACAACTGAATCCGGCGCATAAAAAGATGATGAAAAAATACAAATTTTCCACTTTTGAGCTTATGGATTCATGGGTTGATGCATTTCTGGACATCTACAGCACTTACGACAAACGGGTGGAACACCCCCATGTGGCAATTTGCGACTTTCTGGCAGGCGTGGAAATTGAAGAATTCCATGAATTTGCCCGCCGGTTTGAAAAAGCCGGGGTCACCTGTGAAGTGTGCGAAATCACAGAACTCTCTTATCGGGATCATACGCTTTACTCCCCCTCGGGCAGACCGATTCATGCAATCTATCGCCGGATTGTTACAACAGATGTTATGGAAAACTACGCAAATCTCACACCATTTCTTTCGGCTGTCCGCAACCGCGACGTCTGTATCATCGGTGCATTCTGCACGCAGATTGTCCATAATAAGTGGCTCTTTAAAATGCTGCACGAAGCACCGACGCGCGCGCTTCTGACTGCTGAAGAATGTTCTTTTATCGATGCGCATGTTCCGTTCACCGGCATTCTGGATCACCGCACATGTGATTTTGACGCACTCAAAGCCGAAAAAGACCGATGGATCTTAAAGCCGATGGACAGCTACGGTTCACAGGGTGTTTATGACGGCCGGGACTGTACAGATGCAGAATGGGCTGCATATCTGACCGAATGTGATGGAAAAGAATATATCTATCAGGAATTCTGCCCGCCGTACCGCAGCATCAATATCGATTTCATAGAAAAGAACCCCGCCTTTACGGAGTACGCAAATATGGCAGGGCTCTATGTCTACAATGGTAAGTTTGCCGGAATCTATTCGAGGCGCTCTGCCGGGAATATCATTTCCAGCCAGTATAATGAACGTGACAACGCGTCAGTCATAATCGATTAATGTTTTGTTCCTTTTCCGCCGCGCTTTGCCAGGCGCAGACGCGACAGTGAAATCTGCCCGTCCCTGTAGGGAACGATACATTCCTTTCCTTTTTTCAACAGGATCGCAGCTTCAGCGCGGTCGTCATCTGCGAGTTTGATTCCGTGGGTGCCGATCGCGTTCTTTTTCATCTCTGAGACTTCAGACAGTGGGAATTTCAGGAAATATCCATTTACCGTCTGTATCACAACCGTATCATAACCGTCAATCTCCGCCACGCTGATCACGCGCGCATCCGCATCCTGGAGCTTTGTAGCCAGAGCCGTCCGGCGCGACGTATCAAATTCCTCTCCGGCAACTGCCTTTACCATACCTGCGCTGGTGGCAAAAAACAGCTTCTGATCCCGCAGGGCAGCTACCGATCCGACATAAAGGATTGCTTCATTACTTGCTGTATAATTACTGATATTGTCCACGGGCGTGCCTTTGTCCCTGAATTTTCCATATGGAATATCCTTAACCCGCACCATGTGGACATTACCGATATCTGTGAATACCGCCAGCCTGTCACTGGTCATGCAGCGGATGATGTATTTATTTTCACGGTCCGCCGCCTCCTGGTTGCGCTCATAAACCGAAGGATCAACACTGTGCGTGTATCCGAACCGGTCCATCAGAACAACAACCGGAAGATCCTCTTCCGCCGGTTCTTCAAATTCGGCCTCTTCCACTTCCTCTATCTGTGTCCTGCGTGGTTTTGCATAGCGCTTTTTTATCGCATCCAGATCATCAAGAATCACCTGCGCCATCGTATCATAATCATTCAGGATTTCTTCATACCGCGCAATCTTTTTGATGGTTTCTTCATTCTCTTTATAAAGCGCATTGATCTCCAGACCGATCAGCTTCGCAAGACGCATTTCCAGAATCGCAGTTGCCTGACGATCTGTAAACCTGAGTTCCCGTGCCTGCTTTTCGCTGGCTTTCCGTTTAAATTTAATTCCCTCGGTAATACCCATTGTCAGGCAGGCTCTGACCATTTTCGGGTCTTTTGAGCCGCGCAGAATTTCGATGATCAGATCGATCACATCAACTGCCTTGATCAGACCTTCCTGTATCTCGCGCCTCTCCAGTTCCTTTGCCAGCAGGGTCTGGTATTTTCTCGTTGTGATCTCAAACTGGAAATCCACATGTGCTTCCAGCACCTGCTTCAGCGAGAGCGTCTCCGGACGGCCGTTTGCGACAGCCAGCATATTGACGCCGAATGTATCCTCCAGACGGGTCTTTTTATAAAGCAGCTGCTTGATCCGTTCGGTATCTGATCCCTTTTTCAGTTCGATGACAATGCGGATTCCTTCTTTCGAAGACTGGTTGGAAATATCGGCGATTTCCGGTGCAAGTCTGTTTTCCACAAGGGATGCGATATCGTTCAGAAATTTTCCGATATTCGCACCGATCATGGGATACGGAATCTCCGTAATAACAAGCTGTACCCTTCCGCCTTTTACCTTCTCAGTTTCTACTTTGCCGCGCAGTCTGATTTTACCTGCTCCGGTTTCGTAGATCTCCTGCAGTTCACTCTGATTGATGACAATACCGCCGGTTGGAAAATCGGGGCCCTTGATGTATTTCATCAGCTGTTTTGTCGTGACACTGTTGTTTTTGATGTATGCCTTCTCTGCATCGATTACCTCTGCCAGATTGTGCGGCGGAATATTGGTCGCCATACCGACAGCAATGCCGTCTGCGCCGTTTACCAGCAGATTCGGAATGCGAACCGGAAGGACAACCGGCTCTTTCTCTGTCTCATCAAAATTCGGCATCAGATCAACAATATTCTTGTCAAGATCTCCCAGGAAGACTTCCTGCGTGATCTGCTGCAGACGCGCCTCTGTATAACGCATAGCAGCTGCACCGTCACCCTCAATCGATCCAAAATTTCCGTGTCCGTCAACAAGCGGCAGACCTTTCTTGAAATCCTGTGCCATCACTACGAGCGCATCATAAATAGTGCTGTCTCCGTGCGGATGATATTTACCCATGGTATCACCGACAATACGGGCGGATTTCCGGTAAGGCCTGTCATAATAAGTGC
>CAZRNI010000042.1:0-13078 GCA_964601425.1 uncultured Eubacterium sp.
CATCAGGGAGACGGCGAAGCCACCGCATGGGGCTGTGATCTGACCCATGAATATGTTTCTATCAATGCGGACTACAGGTCCTGACTAAAACCAAAAGGAGCAGCAAACAAATGGTCAACCAGAAATATCTTGAAAAAGCAGAGGTGCTGATCGAAGCCCTTCCCTATATACAGCGGTTCAATCGCAAAGTTATTGTCGTAAAATACGGCGGCAGCGCAATGCTGGACCAGGGTCTGAAAGAGGATGTCATCAAGGATGTCGTTCTGCTGAAACTCTGTGGATTTAAGCCGATCATCGTACATGGCGGCGGCAAGGAAATCTCTAAATGGGTCGGCAAAGTCGGCGGTGAGCCGAAGTTTGTCGGCGGATTCCGCGTGACAGATGAAGAAACAATCGAAGTAGCAGAGATGGTTCTGAACAAGGTGAACAAAGAACTGGTCAGCCTTGTGGAACGCCTCGGTGTGCGTGCGGTCGGCATCAGCGGCAAGGACGGAAATCTGCTGCAGGTTGACCAGAAGCTGGTTGACGGACAGAGCATCGGTTATGTCGGTGACATCAAAGCGGTCGACACCAAGATTCTCTGGGATCTTCTGGACAAAGACTTCCTTCCGATTGTATGCCCGATCGGCGTGGATGAAACTTTCCATTCCTACAACATCAATGCAGACGACGCGGCCAGCGCGATCGCAGAAGCCATGAAGGCCGAAAAGCTTGCATTCCTGAGTGATATTGAAGGTGTCTATACAGATAAGGATGATCCGGAAACGCTGACACCGGAGCTGACTATTTCAGAGTGCGAAGAAATGATTGCAGAGGGCATTGTTGACGGCGGTATGATTCCGAAGCTGCAGGGATGTATCAAAGCCATCAATAACGGCGTATCCCGCGTCCATATTCTGGACGGGCGCGTACCGCACTGCCTCCTGCTGGAGATCTATACCAACAGAGGTATCGGCACAGCTATCCTGGCAGATACAGAGGAGAAATTCGGCAAGCGGTCCTGACATTGGAAATTCGGCAAGTGGTCCTGAGCTTGGAAAATCAACAAGCGGTTCTGACAGCCATGGAAAATCCTGAACGTCATGGAAAATCAACAAGCGATCCAGACAACCGGAAAGCCGTCAGGCGCGGCAGGCAGTCCGCCGGGAAATTGTAAGGCAACTGTTTTATCAAAAAAAGAATAAAGGAAATAAAACATGAACACACAGGAATATATCAACCAGTCAGAGCAGTACGTGCTGCACACCTATAATCGCTTCCAGATGGTACTGGAGAAGGGAAAAGGCGCGGATCTCTATGATACCGACGGATAAGAATACCTTGATTATGCAGCCGGCAATGCGGTCTACGCACTCGGATACGGCAATGAGAAGATGAATGCTGCGCTGAAAGATCAGATCGACCAGCTGGTGCCCACTTCCAATCTGTACTACAACGTGCCGATGGCTGAAGCATCCCGAAAGGTCGTTGAGGCAACCGGACTCGCAAAGGTATTTTTCACCAACAGCGGTACCGAGGCAATCGAGGGCGCGATTAAAGCTGCCCGCAAATATGCATTCCTGAAGGATGGAAGCACGGACCACGAGATCATTGCAATGAAGCATTCCTTCCACGGCAGAAGTCTCGGCGCACTGTCTGTCACAGGAAATGACGCCTATCAGGCACCGTTCAAACCGCTGATCGGCGGCGTAAAATTTGCAGAATACAACAATCTGGACAGCGTAAAAGAGCAGATCACGGACAAGACATGTGCGATCATTCTGGAGACACTGCAGGGCGAGGGCGGCATCTACCCGGCAGACACTGACTTTATCAAAGGAATCCGCGCGATCTGCGACGAAAAGGACATCGTCATGATCCTTGACGAGATTCAGTGCGGCATGGGCCGGACCGGCTATCTCTTCGCCTATGAAGAATACGGAATTAAGCCGGACATCACAACGGTTGCAAAGGCACTTGGCTGCGGCATGCCGGTCGGTGCATTTGTGTTAAATAAGAAGCTGGCGGAGAACTCGCTGAAACCGGGTGACCACGGCACAACCTACGGCGGAAACCCGCTTGCACTCCGTGCGGTCAGCACTGTCTTTGATCTTTATGAAGAAATGAATCTCGTGGAGCATGTAAAGCAGACAGCGCCGTATCTGGAGCAGAAGCTGGAAGAAATCGCGGCTGCATATCCGGGAGTCTTCGCAGGCCGCCGCGGCAAAGGATTTCTGCAGGGACTGCTTGTCAACGCAGACTGCAAGGTGGGAGACATCATCCTTGCGGCCCATAAGGAAGGTCTGCTGACCATCAGTGCAGAAGGCAATGTCCTGCGCCTTGCACCGCCGCTGATCATCACAGAGGCGCAGATCGACGAGATGAAGGAGAAACTGTGCCGGGCGATTGACGGGCTGACAGCATAAGAAGCGGTGCCGGGCAATCGATACTCTGCAGGCCTGAAAAATCGTGCCGGCATATAATGCTCTGAAGGAAAATGGCTTTCACGAAAAAAATGGAAAAGCAGGAGATCACATTATAGGATCTCCTGCTTTATTTTGTCTTTATAGCGGTGTTTTGTGATCACGCCGGCCCAGTCCATTATGCTGGCATATTTATCTGCGATCGTGAGAACGGCGCCTTCTTTCGTCTCCGGACGTCTTCCGGAAGCCGGCCACATATGTGTGGAAATCATGGATTTGACAGCGTCATTCATCTCCGGGACAACCGTTTTTGCAAGCTTTGCGGATTCTTCCGCATGTGACCGCCACGCTGTGCGGCGCGTTTCATACTTGTCTTCCCGGCCAATCATGCCAAGGTCATGGCAGAGGGAAGCCTGGATCAGGTCTTTTTCATTCATCCGGATGCCGAAATGCTGCAGAAAATGACAGATCCGGACGCCGGTGATACACACATTCAGAGAGTGGTCGGATACAGAGCTTCGCAGATGATGCGTCTCACCTCCGGCCATCTGAAACAGCTCGGAGCGGAGAATGTCCTGTCCGTGCCGCCGGATGTCCCGACAGATTTTTTGCTCTTTCTTTTTCAAGATAAGTAATCTCCCGTATGATATGCATCTAATTACAACCTCTGGTGTGATTATAGGCGCTGAAAAAACTGACGTCAATGTTCTGATGCAGGTTTATAAAAGCTTTAGAAATCATATGATTTCGTCTGATAGTTTTTCAAAATCTTTATTGTGTCCGAAGACATGCATCATCGGCATGACCTTCAGAAAGCAATCAATGTCCTTTTCCAGAAGGTATTCCCGCAGCTTCAGGTATTCTCTGGAAGTGCAGACGCAGTCGATTTCCTGCTTGATCCGGCCGGTGTATCCGCCTGTGACAGGATGAATGGTGGAGGTTTTATGCAGGACATCCACGACGTACTGCTGAATTTCTTCGTAGCGGTCCGCCACGATCTGAATATCGTACAGCTTCGGCCCCATAAACAGTACAAAGTTCATGCTGTTGACGCCGACCAGCTGCCCGACAAATGCATAGGCGACAGCGTCCAGCGAAAAGGCAGAAAGCATGATCAGCATAATACATGCATCACAGCAGAGCATGACTGTACGCATCTCGGCACTCGCAAAAAAGAGCTTCTTTACAATCTTTGTGATGGTGTCGAGCCCGCCAAACGACCAGCCGACGCGCAGAACAAAACCGGTGCCGGCACCATTTAAAACACCCATCAGGGCAGCGGCAATCAGCTTTTCCTTGAAAATAATTGCAACTGTGAAATGGTTCATCAGCCACAGAACAGCCGGAAACAGCAGCGAGAGAAATACGATACTGGCTGACTCCGTACGGCTCAGCAGGAAAAATGAAATGATCAGGATCACGACAGAAAAAGCATAATAAATAAGAGAGTAGTTGATCCCGGTGAATTTCTCGATTGTCATGCACAGACCCGTGACGCCGGTCACAGGAAAGCCGTTCGCCAGCGCGACCCAGTTGGCAGCGGCACCACAGAGAAAACATCCGATCAAACTGTAAAAGATTTTTTTTGCAGCATTGGACATCATGCACCTCGTACCCGATAGAAAGAATAAACGCCGAACATTCAAAATAGTGACCCGGAGTCACCGAACCAACACAAGGGTCACATTACACCGTCATGAGAGAATTGTCAAGATGGAAAGCATGAAAAGAATGTGAAACCGAAAATGTGATTTGTCACAGGTACAATACAGGTAAGAAAGCTATAGACGGGATGCACTCCATCAATGTTGACAGATTTTTCAAATGCGTATATATTTATTGATGTACGGGGCATTGGCGCAGTTGGGAGCGCGCTACATTCGCATTGTAGAGGTCGTGAGTTCGAATCTCATATGCTCCAGGAGCCGAAAAGTGTTGATTTTACAGCACTTTCCGGCTTTTTTCATTTTCGTAAACAGAAGGAAACAGGGCGAATTTTGTCCAGTTCTAAAGTGAGAGCAGATAGTTACCAGATGTTATCACATGCCTGCGTTACGTATGCAAGGTCATCCTTTTTTATTTACGTGTTAGATATGCCAGAATTTTTTATAGAAGGATTTTTGTGTACAGCCTTTTTGAAAATTTTGTTAGAATAGGGATAACAGAGAATAAGGAAGGCAGTTATGGGACAATCAGGAATGCAGAAAATCGGAGAACACACTTGGATTTATCCATGCGACTCAGTGAAGGACAGACCGAATCTGGGATATATTAAAGGAGCGAAACTGTCGATTGCCGTGGACGCAGGTCACTCATCAGCCCATGTCATGAGTTTTTACGATGCATTGGAAAAAGAAATGCTTCCATTGCCGGATATTACGGTGATTACACATTGGCATTGGGATCATACATTCGGCATGCACGCCGTTCATGGAAAAACGTTGGCAAGGCCGGAAACCAACACACAGCTGGAAAGAATCCAGCAGGAAATGCGGGATGATCAGGGGTATACAAAGCGATTTATAAACAGCGATGTATGTATCCGCAGAGAATATGCAGGAGGTGTTCCGTTAAAGGTAGTTTCTGCGCAGGAAGAAGTGACGGAAAACACCTGTATCGATTTGGGCGGCGTACATGCTCAGATTTGTTATGTCGAATCTCCGCATACAGAGGATGCATTGCTGATATATGTGCCGGAGGACAAGGTGGTTTATATCGGCGACGCACAGCTTGGAGAATTCCCATCATGGCGGATGGATTTCCGGCGTCTGGAAGCGCTGGAACAGCAGATCCGGGCATTGGATGTCAAAACTGTGATTGATGGACACTGGAAACCGTATTCGAAGAGAGAGTTTCTTGCAGAACTTTGATTGTATACGGAAACTTACTGATGAATAGTTTTGATGGAGAACTGACAAAATGCTGTTTCGTAAGAAGAAAGAAGAAACAATCGAATACGATCCGCATCAACAGGAGCCGGCCATTCGATGTAGTATCTGTACCGGAGAACAGACGGCTGGTTTACGTGATATTGATACAGGAAAGTTTCATGAGATTATGCTCATTCATGATGAGGCAGACTTGATCAGTTTTCAGAAGATGGTGGGAACGGAAGAGATTCGGAAGATATATTGAGGAAATCAGTTTATGGAGAAAGAGGATGTTCGTAATAAATGGGAAATAATCAATGACTATCTGCTCATGTGTGGCAGTAAGCATGAGCTATATCCGTTTGGAATCACGATTGTGCAGGAACTTCGTAATATTATCGATTTTGACAATGCCCTGGTTTATTATCTTGATGGTAATCGAAAAGTATATACGCAGTATTGCTGGAATATGGCTGAACGCTGGGCTAATGTTTATCGCGAGTATTATACGAGGCAGGGGCTCGGTTTGTATGATGTTACAAGTGGTGAATCCGGTGAGAAAGAAGGGAAGCCTTATGTTCTGCAAATTAACTGGAAGAAGGTAATTAATCCGGATCTGAAAGAATTTGTAGATGATTATATACGACCGCAGGGGATTGTTTCGACTTTAAGTTTTCCGCTTTCCGACACAGAGGCAGTACCCCGGACCGTGTTCTCTCTCGGCAGAACGCGGTCACGGGAATTTGAGGAAAAGGATATGGAGTTTCTCCGAACAGTAACACCACATCTGAATAATCTGCATAAGAATTTCTTTGCGATGCACAACATGAAGGAAGATACAAATTATAGTGTTATCTATGTTCTGGTATTTCTTGTAATTATTAACAGAATCCATTATAATATTTATAAAATTCAAAGATAAAACGGTGTTAAACGGTTTCGTTTTGCGATAATAACCAGCGGACAGAAGAGTGTGAAGCCAACATACTATCTGCCCGCTGTTTTTTTGATATTTCAGGAAAAAGATAGCTGCATAGAAATAAAAATGAGAAAACAAAGGGTTGCCCGACCGCGGAACGATATGTGATGAGTGCAGACGGAAAAAGGAGAGGAGGAAAGGAGATTCACATGAGACACGAAACAGCAAAGCGTTTTGTCGTGGGTATACTTTCTGCAGCGATGATTCTGACGAATGTGCCGGTCAGTGGAATTGCCGCGGAGACTGTATATGAGACTGCGGAAGAGAATATTTCAGAGGCGGGTATGGAAGAGGATCTGTCCTCCGCGCAGGAAGAGATCACCCTGATGGCTGCGGAGGAGGCCGCAGCGGCTGAAACAGCGGCTTTTGATGAACAGACATCGGACAGCACATCGGAAGCCGGTGCGGAAGAAACTGCGGAAGCACAGGATTTTGCGGAGGCTGAGGAAGCGGAGGAGTTTTATCCGGCGGATCCGGAGGATGACTTCGAATTCGGGGAATATGCTGCGGAAAGCCAGGAGGAAATCGGGATCGATGAGCTGCAGGTGGATGAGGATGCGGCGGAAATAACAGAAGGTGACTTTGACGAATGGGAGAGTTTTGAAGTTACCGATGACCTGACGGAAGAGGAAGAACAGCCGGAGATACAGGAGGGTGAGAAATTCCTGGCTGCTGAGGCAGATACCGGCATGGTTACTCTTTACATCAGCAATACGGAAAATGTCCTTGTCAATGAAGATGTCCGGATCACCGTCGCTCCGGTCAATCCGGAAGACGAGATTAAAGCCATTAAAATTCATGACGGCGGAGGCTGGTGGGAATTGGGAAATGAGATCACCCGCCGGGAGTATGATTACTGGTTTGACGGTGTCGGGAATTTCGATACCATGCATCACTGGGGAGAGGAAGGCGACATGTCTTTCTATGCCATGGTGACGTTTGATGACTTTGAAGACGGTAACTGGGATGAGGAAGGAAATGATCTTCGCACCTGGTATCAGACCGAAGAAATAGTGGTGCACGTCATTAAAGAGGGTGACGTCGGCGATTTCACATTCAGCCTTGATCAGACGAGTGTCAGACGGGGGGAAATGATTGCAGTCAGCTTTGAAGAGGCTGAGAATGCGGATCATTACTGGGTGGATATTGAATGGCAGGATCGCTCGGAGGAAGATCCGGAGAACCGGTGGAAATGGTTTGACCACAGGGCGGATACATATACTGCCAGGACAGCATATTTCAGTACGGCCGATATGGAACCCGGCACATACCGCGCACGTGTCGGTGCGGACGGACAGGGATACCAGGGCCTGTACGGAAAAGGTGGCGAATGGGTCGAATTCACAGTGGAAGAATCCGACATTCTGGAGGGAGAAATATCCCTGTTGCTGGGAATGGATCATGTCCGGACCGGAGAAGAATTCGAGTACAGTGTTTATGCACCCGGGGCAGACCGGATCGAAGTGTATTTCGACTGGCCGGATAATGACTGGTGGTCTGCCAACAGCGGCGGCATGGATTTCATTTCCGGCAGACACAGCTATGGTCATTCCGGAACCTGGCAGCTTCATGCCGAAGCGCATTATTCCGGGGATGAAGAAGACGCGGAGGAAATCATCCGGGAAGCGGACGCATTCGTTGAGGTGGATGCGCCGAGCGGATCGCTTTCGATCCGGGCACCGGAAGGACTTCCCGCATATCTGGAAAGAGTGGACGATCTTGACTTTACGGCATACAAGCCGGAAAATGTTGCGAATTATCAGGTCAGCGTCTGGTTCGATCCGTATGATGAAGACAGTGGCGACATTTTCTTTATTGATGAGCGGAGAGATGAAGATTATTACGATGTACATATTCCGTCGGAAAAGTTCTCTGCCGTTGAGCAGGGAAATACGGTAAGGGTGCGCGTTTATGCCTCTGCTCCGGGATATGATGATGCTGAATTCTATACGGAAATTCCGGTTATTGAATCCGCGGAAGACAGGGTGGTGCTCACAGTGAGCAAAAACGAAGCCCTGGTGAATGAGGACATCCGCATTACGGTAAAACCGGTGCAGGAGGGCGACGTCATCCGCGCCATGCGCATGTGGGACGACGGCGGCTACTGGGAATGGGGGCAGGAGTTCTCACCGGATGACCGCGGGGACTGGTTTGACAAAAACGGCAACTTCGACAGAGGCCATTCCTGGTGGAGTGAAGGTGAAAAGGTGATCTTTGCCGAGGTGACATTCGACGAGTGGGATGATGAGGCGGAAGACGAAGACGGCGGACGTGTCTGGTATACCACACCGGCTGAAGTTGTCAGCGTGACGGCAAACGGAAACATCGGAACGTTTACAGCGGAACCGGACAAGGAGACATATATACGCGGAGAGATGGTATCGGTAACGTATACGGAAGCGGAGAACGCGGACCACTACTGGACCGATATTGAATACTGGCACACGGCTGAGGAAGATGATCCGACGGAAGACTGGTACTGGTTTGATTCCGGGGCAAATATCGAGGCAGCAATCGATGAGGCCGGCACCGCATCTTTCAGCACGGCAGATATGGAACCGGGCCGTTACCGCATGCTGGGGCGGGCAGCCGGGACCGGTTACCAGGGCCGCGGCGCGGAAAACGGATTTATAGAGTTTGAGGTAACAGACAGCGGCCTTGAACAGGGCAGCATTGTCTTTAATGTTGATAAAACAGAGCTGGATACTTCGGAACCGTACAACTTCTCAGTGTACGCGCCCGGTGCGCAGTGGCTCGAAGTCTTCTTTGATTATGAGCACGGTGAAGACTGGCGGGAGGAATTCGGCGGTGAATCGTGTAATGAAGAACACAGCTACGGACATTCCGGCATTTATCAGATTGTGGCAAGAGCGCATTACTATGAAGCTGATGAGGATGGTGAACCGGTAAACCGGGATGAGAACGGTGCTCCGACGGATGAATGGACCGTCGAATCCGAACCGGTGTTCATGAACGTTGCCGCTTCCACAGGAATAGCTCTGTCGGTCAGCCTGCCGGATACGCTTCCGGCTGCTCTTACAACGGAAGACGAACTGACCTTTACCGTGGAGAAACCCGCGGAAGCTGAGGAACTGCAGGTTGAGATCTGGTGCGATACCGAAGACGGAAGAGACAGGATCAATCTGACAGACCAGTGGTCCGAGGAAGATGAAGTGACCGTAACTGTCACGACAGATCAGCTGCGGGAACTCGGTGAGAACCAGAAAATTAAGCTGCGCGCCTATGCCTGGGCGGAAGGCTATGATGACGCAGAGGATTACCGTGAGATTCCGCTTGTGGCTCCGGCAGCGACGGACAGGGTGCAGATCAGCATTAGCGCGACAGAAGTGCTGGTGAATGAAGAGGTCAGGATTAAGGTATCGCCGGTGAACGCGGAAGATACAATCAAGGCGGTCTGCTTTAATGACGGATACGGTTTCTGGGATGAAAGGCGCGAATCCAGGCCTGAGCAGGACGGCGACCGTTTTGACCGGGACGGATATTTCAATGTCGGTCAAAGATGGGGAAGTACAGGAGTTTTCAGCGTTTATGCCATGGTAACCTTTGATGACTTCGGAGACGATGATTATGATGAAGACGGTAATGACCGCCGCACCTGGTATACGACGGAGACTCTTCCGATCACAGTCACAAAAACAGGAGACCTCGAAAGCCCGGTCTTTACACTGAACAAGACGAGGTTGGGCGTGGATGACATGCAGAACGGTATCGGTACGCTCACCACCGTGGATCATGCCGAAAGCTACTGGATGGAAATTGAAAGATGGTTTGACGAAGGCGAAACGGAGGGAGATTTTGTATGTGAGGAGGCCGGGTGGTACCGTCATATGTCTCTGGCACTTGAGCCGTCAGAACTCCCGGAGGTCCATATTCATTATGCGGACAGCTTTGTGAACGGAACTTACCGGATCATGGCCGGTGTGGACGGAGAACCCGGTTATATGGGGTGTGAGGCAAATGAAGGCAGAGCGGTGGTATTTGCATTCAGGGATCCGTACCTGACAGAAGAAGAGGAAGCAGCTGCCGAAGAACTGAAAGCAGCTGCGGACAACCTTCCCGAGAATGCCGGGATCCCGGATGAAGAGAATGTGTATGCTCTCAAAGAAACGCTGGATTACCTGACAGACGGACAGAAGGCATGGCTCGGCGGAGACGAAGCTGTTGCGGACATTGCCGGTAAGATCAACCAGGCAAAGGAAAAGGTGGACCAGGCGAAGGCCGATGCCGCGGCTGCTGCCATCAGCGCGCTGCCCGAGGGTGCCGGACTGGGAGAAGAGAGCAGCATACAGGCGGCCAGGGCAGCATATGATGATCTCAAACCGGACCAGCAGGCGAAGATAGATGCGAATACGGTTAAAAAGCTGACGGATGCCGAGAACAAAATGCAGTCGGAGATCACGGCAGCTGAGAAGGTGAAATCCGATATTGAAGCTCTGGTAAATGCCGGTGCGGATGATGTGGAAGCGGCAGCCGCCGCGCAGACGGCGCTCAGCGCACTGACCCCGGCACAGCAGGCATACCTGGATGGAAAATACGGTGAGGGAACCGCGCAGATCTTAAGCCAGAAAGCAGCACAGGCAAAGGAAAAGGCAGAAGCTGCGAAAGCTGAGAAGGCGGCGGCTGAGAAGGCGGCGGACAAGGCAGCGGCGGAGGAAGCCGCCCGCATCGCGGCAGCCAAAGCTGCCTTCCGGCTGAATGTAAAGGCGAACGCAACGGTTCCGGTTCAGCTGAAAAAGAATGTGAAAAAGGTAAAGGCTGTGCTGGGTGAAGGTGATGCGATAGCCAGTGTAACCTCCAGCAACGCAAAATTTGTGAAAGCCGGCTTCAGCGGGACAACGATCACGCTGAAGGGCCTGAAGAACAAGAAGAAGGCTGTCATTACGGTGACCACGAAGTACGGTGCGCAGATCAGCTTTAAGGTCAAGGTGCAGAAGAAGGCAGTTAAGACCAAGAGCATTAAGGTTAAGAAGAAGTTTACCGTCAAGGTCGGAGAGACGCTGGATCTGGGCGTGCTGATCAGCCCGGTGACGACGCTGGATAAGCTGACATTCAAAACCTCGGCAAAGAAGGCTGCCGCCGTATCAAAGGCAGGTATCATTACGGCAAAGAAGGCCGGCACCGCGAAGATTACCATCAAGTCAGGAAAGAAGAAAAAGACGGTGACGGTAAAGATTACCAAATGATGATGTGACACAGGTTGGCGTATGCCGCCGGGATTTTGATCCCGGCGGTTTTCTCGCTTTATAGGAAATTCCTCCTTCGGAGGAATCCTGAATAAAAACGCCCGGGCAAGACCGGGCGCGCAACAACAGACGATACTGAAATTAGAAGATATAAAAACCTTCTTCTCCAACACCATCGTCTTCAAAATCATCCTCATGGAGGAAATAATCCATATCCAGAAGAGCTTCTTCGCTCATGCCTTGGATATCTTCAGGTGTCATTCCTTCAGGAGGGTTTGCAATGTATTTTTGTCTGAGTTTCTCTGTATGTTTTGGGTTCATGAAAAGGCCTCCGTTTTTTCTTATCGTATCACAGCCGGAGAAATCTGTGTGGGATAAATACGATTCGGAGGACGACATCGTGCTTTTTTCATAGTCCTTTCATAGAGTTCATCCAGAGAAACCCGTTTGTGGTTGAAATATAGTTCCAAAAACAGCATCTGTTCGCCGCAGCAGGGGCATGTCAATGGGTCATATCCAAAAGAAAGAAGAATCGAATCGCGCCAGCGATTGAAAGAAAGATATACTTTCTGTTTTTCTTTTGAGATGGCAGGACGCAGCATGCGGATCTTTTTGTAGGGACGTGCATAGAGTCCGTAGTAGCGGATCATTTTAAAATACTTTTCCGGGATATGCCGTATGAGACGTTTAATGAAATCCATGACAGGAACTTTTTCCGTGACAAGGACATCATCTTCGTGTCGGTTGTAATGAAATGTGACAAAGTCACCGTCATAATGATCGATTCGGGAGGTGGCAATCACAGGTCGGCCAAGATAGCGGCCGATATATTTCGTGACCGTTTTGGGATCACATTTGTTTGGTTTTGCATAAACATAGAAACCATTTTTCTGGTTGCGATAGCAGGAAGCTTTTGTTTTCCTGAAAGAATCACCGATTCTGGCGTGCATTTCATTCAGAAGCGCAGTCTGGAAGGAATTACGAAGTAAGCGAAAGTTAAAGTGGGTAACAGAGCGCCAGGAATTATTATTACCGAGCCCACCTTCAGAGATAAGGCAATGGATATGCGGATTCCATTTGAGGTCACGTCCGAAAGTATGTAGAACGCAGATGAAACCAGGAGTGAACTGCAAAGATTTATTCATCTTGTAGAACAAGCGAAGGACAACACTGCGGACAGCAGAAAAAAGACAGTCCAGTAGAGAGCGGTCTTCAAGGAAGAAAGGCCGGAGTTCTTCAGCAATGGTGAATACGCAATGGCGGTGTGGAACATCAACTATTCTGAAGGACATGGCAGTTGTGCGGTCGATTGAGTACATGTTTCCGCAAGAAGGACAGAACCGACTATGACACCGAAAAGGGACAAACTTAAGATGACCGCATTTACCACAGCCATACATTGCACCACCGAATGAGGGATCACCACAGTTAATCATCTTGTCAATGTTTTCAAGTTCAGCAGGACGAGGATGAAGGGTGTATTCGATTTCTTCAAAATGTTCACGAAAAATCTGTTGGAGAATGTTCATAATTAGATTATGAGAGAAGTAGAGGGAAAAGAAAACCCCTAACCCCTCAAGATTGAGGGGCAGGGGAGTTGATGCGTCGAAGACGCTTTTTTAT
>CAZRNI010000043.1:0-2916 GCA_964601425.1 uncultured Eubacterium sp.
ACCTTATCATCATGGTCGGAAGCAGACAGGCGGCAGACAGAGTCATGAAGAGTGTAACACGATTCATCGAGGAAAAACTTGGACTGAAAGTGAATGCCCAAAAGAGCAGAGTCGACAGGCCAAAGGGAATCAAGTATCTCGGGTTTGGATTTTACTTTGACTCATTTGCCAAAGCATACAAAGCCAGACCACACCCCAGAGCAGTAGCGAAGTTCAAGGCACAGATGAAGAAACTGACATGCAGAAGCTGGGGAGTAAGCAACTCCTATAAGGTGTACAAACTCAACCAGCTCGTCCGAGGATGGATAAACTATTTCAAAATCGGGAGCATGAAAGGGCTGTGTGAGCGGCTCGACAGTAACATCCGGTACCGTCTGAGAATGTGTATCTGGAAGCACTGGAAGACTCCGCAGAACAGAGCAAAGAATCTGATGAAGCTTGGAATCGACCGCAATACTGCATACCGAGTTGCCTACACTGGGAGTAGAATTGCCTTTGTTTGCAATAAGGGGGCGGTTAATGTGGCGATAAACAACAAGAGATTAGCCGAATTTGGGCTAATCTCCATGGCTGACTACTACGCCGAAAGGCGTGTCACTTGTTAAGTTGGTTGAACCGCCGTGTACCGAACGGTACGCACGGTGGTGTGAGAGGACGGGGAAATATCAATTTCCCCTCCTACTCGATTCTGGGAAATGACGCAAACAATTGCTGGGGAAAGATGGATACGGAGAATTTGACAACACCTCAAGCAAAAACGACAACAGCAGAGAAAAAAGTGACAAGCAGGGCTTCTGCGGCAATTCGCATATTTACATGGAAGTTATGCCGGAGCTTAGCCGAAACATTCTGATGACGTTGATCAAAAAGCGACACAGTGCGGAGCTTTTCATCATGAACACGCATCAAATCTACAATGATTCAAAAATGGCCGAGGTACACAGGTATCTCGGTCATATTTTATCCTATGGGCTCTGGAATCTGTTAGCCGGTCAGGACGGGCTGGCTTATATTATTTCGGATATTGTGGTGTTGGACGGCTATGTGGAATCCAGACTGATTGACGGCACGTCCTTCACCTGCAGCATACCGGCACATATAAGGAGGCAGAAAGCAAAATGACACCGATACAGAAATCATCGATTGCATTGTTGCGGACTGACGGATACAGCTATGGAGAAATAGCGGGCAGGCTTGATGTCAGCCGGGATGCTGCCATATCCTTCTGCCGAAGACGAGGGATTCAACAAGTGCGGAAAAGGGCTACGGCATCGATACAGAAAATAACGGAAGAAAACCTTACTGTCTGCAGGGAATGTGGAGCGCTACTGAAGCAACAGGAGGGTATGAAACGACGCATCTTCTGCTGCAAAGACTGTCGCGTGAAGTGGTGGAACAGCCACCCGGAACAGCTGAACAAGAAGGCACTTTATTCCTTTACTTGTGCTCGCTGCGGAAAGCCGTTCACGGCATATGGTAACAAGAGCAGAAAGTATTGTTGCCATGAGTGCTATATTGCGGAGCGGTTTGGCGTGCAGGACAAAGCAGACTAAACCGGAAATCATCTTTGCAAATGATCTGTAAGAATGAAGCCGTCGTATCACACGGATCTTTTTTGGATTTCAGGTACAGTTCAAGTCGATGCCATATCATTAAACATGATCTGCTGAAAGTGGATCATTTTCTATGAAAGCAGGAGGTTGAAGCTATGCAGAACCTGATGGAGAAAGCGGCAAAGGGCTACCGGTTAGCCATAGAGGAACTACTCGATAAATATAAGACACAGGTGACGAGCCTCTGCAAAGGCTGTCTTGGAGATACTGACGAGTCGTATTCTGCGGTTGTCCAGACATTCGGAAGCGCTTGGAGTACTCTGCTGAAAGGCGGATTCAAGACAGAAGATGATTTCAAGGAATCGCTGCTGAAAAGCGCAGCCATCATATGCAGGAAAAAATTTATCCGCAAAGGGGCAAAGTCTCTCCCCGTGCCGCAGAACAAAAACTTTTTGATTACGGGGAAGATACCTGTTGCCACGGATGACGATTCTACGGCATTCGAGCAATTTTTAAATGCCATGCCCGGTATTAACAGGTATCTTTTTGTCCTGCATAGAATTGCGGGACTTGATGAAAAGAAGATTTCGTCCATAACCGGGTACAAAATGAATATCGTCACCACCGCACTTGATGCAGAGGAACAGAATAATACGAGGATTATATCTCAAATTGAAGCGGCGACAGGAGAGGCTCTTGATATAGACAGTGCGATAGATGAGTTCAAATCCGAGGAAAACCTGCCGGATTCTGTGCTTACGGCTATGCATGATGAGATCGGAACGTTGGTAAAACCGTATGAGAAAAGCAGAAAGAAAAAGAAAATCTGGCTGCTCATAGGATGTGTAGCCCTTGCAGTAATCCTCATTGCAATCATTGCGTCTTCCACCAACAAACAGACTCAGCTGACATTTACGGAGGATGCTTCTGTCTCTTCGGAGCTCCAGGAGGAAAGCAATACGGATACGGAAGTCTCTGATGAGGAGGAAGCTCTATCCTCCGATGACGCGGATGCGGCAGAAAGTATTTATATCGCGGACATTGAAGTCAAGGATTACGGTACAATCACAGTCGAACTTGACGGGAGTGTTGCGCCGGTAACGGTTGAAAATTTCGTTACTCTCGCAAACAGCGACTTTTATGATGGTCTGACATTCCATAGGATCATGGATGGCTTTATGATCCAGGGCGGCGATCCTGATGGAAATGGAACGGGCGGCTCTGACCAGACCATCACGGGAGAGTTCTCAGACAACGGATATGAAAACAGTATTTCACATACGAGAGGCGTTATTTCCATGGCACGCTCAAGCGACTATGACAGCGCAAGTTCCCAGTTCTTTATCGTTCAGTCGGATAGCAC
>CAZRNI010000043.1:2926-8974 GCA_964601425.1 uncultured Eubacterium sp.
CTTCATCATGCATGAAGATGCCCCGCACCTGGATGGCCAGTATGCGGCATTCGGGCATGTAACAGAGGGTATGGATGTGGTCGATGCCATCTGTGCCGATGCAGAGCCGACGGATGACAATGGGACAATACCTGCCGAACAACAGCCCGTTATCACATCAATCACCATCAGAGAAAGCAAAGGAGACGAGTAAAGACAGATTGGCAGCCTATTTCAAGTAGGCTTCAAGTCGCATTGCTATCTTACCATCTGTGTGCTGCAAGCAGCCATGATTTTATGACAAGGAGGAGACTTATGATAAAGGTCGAACATCTCACAAAATGCTATGGTGATTTCATGGCTGTGAAAGATCTGTCCTTTGAAATCGACGAAGGACACGTCTATGGATTTCTGGGGCCTAACGGTGCAGGAAAATCCACAACCATGAACATCATGACCGGGTGTCTTTCCGCTACTGACGGAAAAGTCAGCATCGGAGGACACGATGTATTTGAAGAACCGGAAGTTGCAAAAAGGCTGATTGGGTATCTGCCGGAGCAGCCGCCGCTTTATATGAATGAGACACCGCTGGAATACCTGCAATTCGTCGGGGAAGCAAAAGGCCTGAAAGGAGCGGAGCTGAAAAAACAGATTGCAGAGGTGGTGGCGCAGGCAGGCATTGAAACCGTGCAGAACCGCCTGATTTCCGCTCTTTCCAAAGGATATAAGCAGAGGGTCGGCATCGCCCAGGCGCTTCTCGGAAATCCCAAGGTGATTATTTTGGATGAGCCTACGGTTGGTCTCGATCCAATCCAGATCATAGAGATTCGCGATTTGATCAGGCAGCTTGGCGAGACACATACCGTCATCCTGAGTTCCCACATTTTGTCAGAAGTGCAGGCAATCTGTGAGCAGGTTCTGATTATCTCGAAAGGGAAACTGGTAGCTTTCGATACCCCTGAGAATCTTGAAACACTGATGACACAGTCTAACGGTGTTTACTTCAAGGTTCAGGGTGAGGAGCCGCAGGTTAATGAGGTTTTGGAGGAACTTGACGGGTGTGGTGAATGGCAGAGTGAAGACACCGGGGACGGAGCGGTTTCTGTTCATATTAAATCAGAAACGGCGGAGACACGGGAACTTTGCTGCGAACTGTTTTTCGCTTTTGCAGGGAAGAATCTTCCTATCTTTGAGATGACCACGAGAAAGGCGAACCTTGAAGACGTATTTATTGAACTGACAGAGGATGCTGTTCCGGGGAGCACGTCAGAAGAAGCAGACATTCTGTCCGGGGACTCGGGTGACTTAGAGGATGATCCTCTGGAACAGGAAAACGATACGGAATCAGAGCAGGTTGATTCCGATGAGGAAAGCGAGGTGACAGAAGAATGACGGCCGTACTGAAACATGAGCTGAAGAATTACCTTCATTCCCTGACGGCGTACTTATTCTGCGGATTTTTGCTCATTTTTGTCGGGATTGGGGCAATGCTTTATAACATCCAGTCTGCCGTGGCAAACTTTGAGTATGTGCTGCAGTTTGTCTGCATCGGCATGGTGGTGATTATTCCCGTTCTGACAATGAGGGTGATTTCAGAAGAAAAAAAGCAGAAGACGGATCAGCTTCTTTATTCTCTTCCACTTAAGACATCGCAGATTATTATTGGAAAATACCTTGCATTGCTGATTATTTTCTTCATCCCGGTATGTATCATCTCCGCATATCCATTGATATTCGCACAGTTTGGCGAGGTATATCTGCTGACTTCCTACGGCTCCCTGATTGCATTCTTTGTAATGGGTGCAGCGCTCATTGCCATCGGCACTTTCGTTTCCTCACTGACGGAGAACCAGGGCTTTGCGGCAGGCATTGCCATACCGCTCTTGCTGCTGAACTACTATAGTGTAAGGCTTGCGGAATATGTATCCTCGACAGCGTTCGGATCCCTTGTGGCTCTTGTCCTTCTGCTTGGTGCGGTAGCGCTTATTGTCCGTGCGCTGACAAAAAACGATAATCTGGCTTTCGGGATTGCCATTGTTGGCATTCTTGCGATGGGTGTGACTTATTATTTCAACAATTCCGTATTTGAGGGGCTGCTCCCGAAAATCATGTCAAAGCTGTCCCTGTTTGAACGGTTCTATGATTTCGTGAACGGAGTATTTGACCTGACATCCATCGTGTTTTATGTGACAGTGATCATCTTCTTCCTGTTCCTGTCAGTGCAATCTCTTGAGAAAAGGAGGTACAACTGATGAAAAAGCTTTTGCAGAAACCGGAACGTGAAGAAGTTCTCGTGAATAATAAAATAGCGTTCAAAGGCGGCTCGTATTCCATTGCAGTGACTGCGATTGTGCTCGCCATACTTGTGGCTGTCAATATTATGGCGTCTGTCCTGCCGAGTACGCTTACAAAGCTGGATATCAGCTCTACAAAGCTTTATTCCATTACCAGTAATACAAAGGTCGTGGTGAATGCTCTGGAAAAAGATGTGACCATATACTGGGTCGTACAGGCGGACAAAGAGGACAGCGTTATTGAAAATCTGCTGGCAAAGTATGAGAGCCTGTCGAGCCACATCAAGGTGGTAAAGAAGAACCCGGATGCATTTCCTACATTTACCGCACAGTATACCAGCGAGAGCGTAAAAAATAACAGCTTGATTGTGGAGTGCGGCGAAAGATACAGATATATCCCTTATGATGACATTTATCTGTCTGATATTGATAATGAGACCTACTCGCAGGTGTATTCCTTTGACGGCGAGGGCGCAATTACATCGGCCATCGACTATGTGATAAGTGAGGAACTGCCGAAAGTCTATACGCTGGAAGGACATGGCGAGGGTGATCTGCCAAGTGAATTCAGTGAGCAGATTCAGAAGGACAACATGGAAGTGGCCTCTTTCTCGCTGCTGAATGAAGACGAAATTCCCGAAGATGCGGATTGTATTCTGATTTATGCGCCGACCAGCGATATCTCCGACGAGGAAAAAGACCTTCTTGTCCAGTATGTAGACGGCGGTGGGAATCTCATGGTGATAGCAGGTCCGTCCGAGGACAGCGACCTTGAGAATCTTTATAGTGTCCTTTCGGAATATGGTGTGGACTCCGATGAGGGAATTGTCGTAGAAGGCGACAGAAAGCATTACGCTTTTGGAGCACCATATGTCATGATCCCGGATATTCAGAGCAGCACCATTACCGATCCGATTATTGAGGCACACTATTATGTGATTATGCCGATCGCCAAGGGTCTGCATGTCGGAACAAGCACCAAAGGTACGGCGACGGAGCTTCTCACCACCTCCGACCTTGCCTTCAGCAAGGTGGCAGGCTACGGGATTGATACCTATGAAAAAGAAGATGGCGATATAGACGGCCCGTTCTCGCTTGCCGTGTCGGTGACTGCAAATGGCGGGGGGCAGATTGTATGGGTATCTTCGTCCTATTTCCTGGACGAGATGTACAACGCATATTCATCCGGCGCAAACCTTGATTTTGCCATGAATGGCCTGTCATCGCTGATTGGCGAGAGCGAGGCGATTGCCATTCGCTCCAAGTCGCTGGGATACAATTACCTTACCATCAATGATACCACGGCAAGCATGCTGAAAACGGTGATGATCGGTATTCTGCCGCTGTTCTTCGTTGCACTTGGCATTTATGTCACGGTGGAGAGGAGGAAGAGAAAAAATGAGCAAGTCTAAAAAACTATTTGTGCTGCTCGGAGTTTTGCTCGTGGTATGTGTTGCCACCTTCGCAATCAGCAGGTATGAAACGAAGAAAGAGGAAATTCGAAATAGTGATGAAGTGATCCTTACTATTGATGCGGATACGGTTTCTTCCCTTTCCTGGAAATATGGCAGTGAAGAGCTGGGATTCCATAAGGATGAGACATGGCTATACGATGAGGATGAAGCCTTCCCGGTTAATGAGGAAAAAATTGATGAGCTCCTGAATGTGTTCAAGGAATTCGGTGTTTCTTTTGCGATTGAAAATGTAGAGGATTACGGGCAGTACGGGCTTGATGATCCAATGTGTACAATCAACATATCCGCAGGGGATACCGAATATAAAATCTCCCTCGGAGATTACTCCGCCATGGATTCCGAACGGTATATTTCAATCGGTGACGGCAATGTGTATCTGGCATCCCATGATCCGTATGATGATTATGAGCTTGTAATCAGCGATATGATCCAGCACGATGAGATACCGTCCCTTGCCGACGCAACAGAAATTCAGTTCTCCGGAAGTGAGGCATACAGCATTCGTTATGAAGAGGAGTCAGACAAATCCTACTGCCCGGACGATGTGTATTTCACGGAAGACAAGCCTTTAGACACATCCAGTGTCAGCAGCTACTTGAGCCTGATGAGCAGTCTCTCTATCACTGATTATGTAAGCTACAATGTGACGGATGAGGAACTGGCATCATTTGGGCTGGACACGCCTGAACTGACGGTAACGGTGAACTATCCGTTCGAAAACGAGGATGAAGAGACCGAGGAGCGGACATTTGTTCTTAACGTAGGCCGCAACCAGGAGGAACTGAAGGAAGCTTTGGAAAGTGATGAGGAGAATGCGGAAGATAATGTGACGGCTTATGTCAGAGTGGGTGACTCACAGATTATCTACAGAATCACTTCTCTGAATTACGAAAATCTGATGAAAGCCTCCTATGACGATCTCCGGCATAAAGAAGTTCTGACGGCATCCTTTGATGACATATATCAAATTGATATAACCCTGGAGGGCGAAAATTACTCGATTACCTCAGAAACCTCCGAGGATAACGAGGATGAGCGGGTTTGGCATTACAAGGACGATGAAGAATTGGAACTGGCTTCCCTGCGCAACGCAATCAAAGGACTGTCGGCGGACAGCTTCACGGAAGAAACTCCGACAGGTAAGGAGGAAATCAGCTTTACGGTTTATCTGGATAATGAAAAATATCCGCAGGTTGAAGTTTCGCTTTATCGATATGATGGCAGCAGCTGCATCGCAGTGGTGGACGGCAAGCCGGTTTCAAAGGTACCAAGAAGCCAGGTGGTCGATCTGATCGAAGCCGTGAATGCAATCGTTCTGAATTAGAGAATTATAAAAGGATTCAAGGTGCTTCCCGATAAATCCCTTCGGGAAGCACTTTGCTGAAAGGAATAATATTCCGATGCCGGAGGCGGAAACAGGAGCCGATGCTTTTCCAAGATATTTTAAGGATTACGGAGGGATCTTTGCATGGATCAGGAATCGATATACGGCAATCATCTGGATGAGATGAACAGAATCATGGAGGGGCTTGTGAAGCGGATCAGGGCAGGTGCTTCTGAGCTAAAAGAGAAAAACGGTATGGAACCGGTTGAACACTTGAAATATCGAATCAAGTCAGAAGAAAGTATGCGAGAAAAATGCCGGAGGAACAACCTGCCCGAAACGGAAGAAAGTGCTCTGAATTGTTTGTTTGATGCTATCGGGTTAAGAATTGTATGCTCTTTTTTGGATGATGTATATGTTGTTCGAGACTATATTGCATCGCAGCACGACATTGAGGTTATCTGCGAAAAAGACTATATCCGAAATGTAAAGCCAAATGGTTATCGAAGCCTTCATATGATTGTGCGCTTTCAGGGATATTATGAGGAAATACAAATCCGCACGATATCTATGGATACATGGGCAGCACTGGAGCATCATATGAAATACAAGAAGAACATCAGTGGAAATACGGGACTTATCTTTGAAGAACTGAAGCGTTGTGCAGACGAGTTGGCATCTACAGACGCATCCATGCAGACATTGCGTAACCTGATTAACGGAGAGGGGTAAATGAGCATGAAAATATTGTTGGCGGAAGATACACACGATTTGAATCGTAACATCACTTTTTTGCTTCAACATGAAAAATATGAGGTTGACAGTACCTTTGATGGAGCGGAGGCATTGGAGCATCTGAAAAGTGACAGTTATGACTGTGTCATTTTGGATATCATGATGCCAGAAGTTGACGGCATTGCTGTCTTAAAGGAGATGCGAAACCGTCACATCACAACACCGGTACTGCTTCTGACAG